>JBFJVR010000056.1:0-10245 GCA_041624095.1 Oleiphilaceae bacterium | reverse complement strand
GGTGCGAATCTGCCCAATCAAGACGAAGTTTTTCCCGATGAAGATGACTTCGGCAATATTTTTTACCGCCAAGCCAATATGTCCGCTAAGGGTATTCCGCAGATTGCTGTCGTCCTGGGGCTTTGTACCGCCGGTGGCGCCTATGTGCCAGCCATGGCCGACGAAAGCATTATGGTGCGTAATCACAGTACAATCTTTCTAGCCGGCCCCCCTTTGGTTAAGGCTGCAACCGGCGAAGAAGTCAGCGCCGAAGAGCTTGGTGGTGCCGATGTACACTGCAAGGTTTCCGGCGTGGCAGATCACTATGCAGATACGGAAGAGCATGCGATTAAGCTCGCACGCCAGTGCATCGCCAACATCAACTGGCGCAAACCCGAGCAACTAAAGTGCAAACCTGCACGCCCGCCCTTGTATGCCGAATCTGAGCTACACGGCGTCGTGCCTGCCGACCTGAAAACACCCTATGACGTAAGAGAAGTTATCGCACGTATTGTCGACGATTCCGAATTTGCCGAATTTAAACAGTATTTTGGTGAAACACTGGTCTGTGGTTTTGCACATATCTTTGGTTTCCCGGTCGGCATCATCGCGAATAATGGCATTCTATTCTCCGAATCGGCGCAGAAAGGCGCGCACTTTATAGAGCTATGCTGCCAGCGAAAAATTCCTTTAGTATTCCTGCAGAACGTCACGGGCTTCATGGTTGGTAAAGCCTTTGAGCGTGGCGGAATAGCCAAACATGGCGCCAAAATGGTCACTGCGGTTGCCTGTGCAAAAGTACCCAAATTCACGGTCATAATCGGTGGTAGCTTTGGTGCGGGTAATTACGGCATGTGCGGTCGAGCGTATCACCCCCGCTTCTTGTGGATGTGGCCCAATGCACGTATATCCGTAATGGGCGGCGAACAAGCTGCCGGCGTAATGGCCCAGGTAAGAAAAGACAATCTTGCTAAAAAGGGAAAAACACTAAGCGAGGCCGATGAGCAAGCCATCAAAGCCCCAATAATCGAGCAGTTCGAGCGCCAATCGCAGCCCTACTATGCCAGCGCTCGTCTTTGGGATGATGGCATCATTGCTCCCTGCGATACGCGTAAAGTATTGGGCTTGGCCATTTCAGCGAGTCTTAACGCCCCAATAGAAGATACGCGCTATGGCGTATTTAGAATGTAAGCCCGGCTAACAGGTCATGACTATGATGAATCATTCCGATACTAAAAATGGCTGCACGCTCAATGTCGAGGGGCCAGTGGCCAGACTCACACTGGATCGACCCGACAAGCATAACGCCTTCGATGATGCTTTGATCGAACACTTGATCTCTCATCTTTCGGCAATCGAAGCGAACCCGAGTGTACGTGTCTTGATCCTTGAAGCCAAAGGCAAGCACTTTTGTGCCGGTGCAGACCTTGGGTGGATGAAGCGCATGGCCAGCCTCAATTACGACGAAAATCTCAGCGATGCTCGCAAGCTTGCAGAGTTAATGGCGATGCTTAACTCGCTGTCTATTCCGACGATTGCCCGCGTCCAAGGCGCTGCCTATGGCGGCGCGATTGGTTTGATAGCCTGTTGCGATATTGCCCTTGCTTCAGACACAGCTAAATTTTGCCTTAGCGAAGTTAAGCTCGGTTTAGCGCCTGCGACGATCGCACCTTATGTTGTGGCTGCCATGGGTGCAAGAAGATGCCGCAGGCTGTTTCTGACGGCAGAAGTTTTTTCGGCTGAACAAGCCTTGCAATACGAACTGGTGCACGAAACCTCAGCACTGGAAGATTTGGACGAGGCACTGGACAGAGTCGTCAGATCTTTACTTTCTGGCGGGCCAAAAGCGCTACGCGCGGCTAAACAGCTAGTCAAAAAGGTCACTCACCCCTCGCAGGAAGATTTCGAGTACACTTCAAAGTTGATAGCCGAGTTACGCGTATCAGACGAAGGGCAAGAAGGACTAGGCGCATTTTTCGATAAGCGCAAAGCGAGCTGGTGCGACTCATGACTGCCGCAATCCAACCTGATGTAAAGATAGTCGAGGTCGGCCCTCGCGACGGTTTGCAAAACGAACAGCAAACGCTGACCGCTGCGCAGAAGATCCAACTAGTACATTTATTGGCCGCATCAGGATTGCCTGAGATCGAATGCGGCAGCTTTGTTTCGCCGAAATGGGTGCCTCAGATGGCCAACAGCGCTGAAGTATTTCATGGTATCGATAGACATCACGATGTGATTTATTCCGCCTTAACACCGAACCTTCGAGGGCTAGAACAAGCAATAGACGCAAACGTTCAGCAAGTTGCCGTATTCGCCTCCGCTTCTGAAGCCTTCAGCCATAAAAACATTAACTGTAGCATCGACGAAAGTATTGAGCGTTTTACACCAGTGCTCGAAAAGGCAAAGCAACTTGGTATTCCTGTACGCGCTTACTTATCGTGCGTTATGGGCTGCCCCTATGAAGGGCCGGTGGCAGCAACACAGGTTGAAAAAATCGCGGAACGTCTCTTGGAATTAGGCTGCTTCGAAGTCTCGCTGGGCGACACCATCGGTGTGGGCACCGCCTTCGACACCAAGCGTCTGTTGCAGCAACTAACCAAGAATATTCCTAGTTCTAAATTGGCTTTGCACTGCCATGACACCTATGGTCAGGCACTCGCCAACATTTATGCTGCGTTGAAATGCGACATCCGCACCTTTGATGCTTCAGTTTCTGGCCTGGGCGGCTGCCCTTATGCCAAAGGAGCAAGTGGCAACGTTGCCACTGAAGACCTTGTGTATATGTTGCAGGGCGCAGGATTAACCAGCGGCGTCGACCTTGATCTGCTTATCGCCGCTGGACGCTATATCGACCAGCAACTTGGCCGTCAAACGCAATCTAAAGTTGCGCGCGCCAGACACCCTTTAAATGGCTAATCGATCGGAGAGTACTATGAGCCCCCTTCTGTGGTCACCCTCGCTTGAGGATATAAATGCCACTCAGATGCATGCCTTTATGCAGTATTGTCGCGACAGGCACCACTTTGAGGGTGAAAGCTACGAGGACTTCCACCAATGGAGTGTCTGCGAAATATCACAGTTTTGGGCCGCAATATGGGACTACTTCAAGGTTAGCGGAAAACGCTCGGACACCATACTGCAAAATGCTGAAGACATGCTTGGAGCTCGCTGGTTTGAGGGAGCACAGTTAAATTTTGCTGAAAACCTTTTGCGTCGAGAAGACGATGCCGTAGCGCTAATGGTACGCGGCGAAGATGGCCGCAGTATCGATATCAGTTATCGTGAGCTCAAAATCTCGGTTGCCAAGCTGGCCGCGTATATGCGTGAGCAGGGTATCACTAAAGGTGATCGCATAGCCGGTTTTGTACCCAATAGTCATCATGCGCTAATCGCGATGCTGGCTGCCGCGAGTTTAGGTGCTATCTGGTCTTCTTGCTCGCCCGACTTCGGCCTCAATGGCGTGCTCGACCGTTTTTCGCAGATCGAGCCAAGCATTCTGTTTGCCACCAATGGCTATTTTTACGGCGGTAAACGCATTGATACCTTAGCGCGTGTCGCCGTGATAGCAGAAAAACTCGACTCACTTAAACAAGTCGTGCTGATTCCCTATCTCGATAAAACCGAGTGCGATATAGCAACCTTGGATGGCACCAACTGGCGGTGCTGGGATGACATTCAGGAGCAGCACGACGAAACACGCCTTACCTTCGAAGCAATGGCCTTCTCTGACCCCTTGTACATTTTGTATTCGTCCGGCACGACGGGCAAACCCAAATGCATCGTGCACAGTATTGGCGGCACACTGCTGCAGCACATCAAGGAACTCGCTCTACATACTGATGTAAAACGTGATACACGCTTGTTTTATTACACTACCTGCGGCTGGATGATGTGGAACTGGCTGGTGTCAGGTTTGGCATTGGAGGCAAGCATCGTTCTATATGATGGCTCACCGTTTCATCCTCAAAAAACCGTATTGTTTGACATCGCAGAGAGAGACAAGATCCAAATCTTTGGCGCAAGCGCTAAATACTATGCAGCGTGTCAAAAGTTTGAGTTATCTCCGATCAACACGCATTGTCTGGATCAACTGAAGAGCTTACTGTCGACCGGCTCACCCCTCGCTCACGAAAGCTTTGATTATCTGTATGAGCACGTCAAGCGGGATGTGTGCGTATCGAGCATCTCTGGCGGTACAGACATCGTATCGTGCTTCGCTTTGGGCAACCCGGTTTTGCCTGTCTATCGGGGAGAACTGCAGTGCATCGGGCTGGGTATGGATGTAGACTTTTTTAATGCGCAAGGCGAGCCCTTACGCTCAGGAAAAGGCGAGCTGGTATGCAAACAGCCCTTCCCTTCGATGCCCACCGGCTTTTGGAATGACGAACACGGAGAAAAATATCGCTCAGCCTATTTCGATCGCTTTGCCGGCTGTTGGGCGCACGGCGACTATGGCGAATTCATTACACATACAGATGGCCAGTCGCCTGCTGCTAAAATAATACAAAAAGGCGTGGTTATTCACGGGCGATCCGATGCGGTGCTAAACCCTGGTGGCGTAAGAATAGGGACTGCCGAAATCTATCGGCAAGTCGATAAAATAGACGAAGTATTCGAGTCGCTGGCGGTAGGCCAAAACTGGGAAGACGATTTACGCATTGTACTGTTTGTGCGCTTGCAAGAGGGCCATGTGCTCGATGAGCCCCTAAAGCAAAAGATCAAAGACACCATACGCGCCAATACCACGCCCCGCCATGTTCCTGCAAAGATAGTGCAGATTGCGGATATTCCGCGCACATTAAGCGGGAAGATGGTAGAAATCGCTGTGCGGAAGGTGATCCATAACGAAGCGGTGAACAATACCGAAGCACTTGCAAACCCAGAAGCATTAAAGTTATTCGAGAACCTGAAAGAGCTACAATCTTAGCTATTGTGAAGCGTAACGCTGTGCGGCACTATAAAGCGCCCATGGGCTATAAGAAGCTAGGCCTAAGTTGCGTGCGATCAATGAGGAGCGAAGATGTTCAGACTAAACTCAACAGCAGCGTTTTCAAAGGCGGCTTGCCACGTTTGCTTACTAGCAGTGTCGCTCATCACCCTCCCCTGTGTGGCCCAGCAAAGCAGCGATGCCATCGCGCCGGAGAAAGGCTTCAGCGTACAGGCTGCGAATAGCATTCGTGCCGAAAAACATCTCGTAAGCAGTGCTCACCCGATTGCCAGCCGTGAAGCCTTCACGGTACTTAAAAAAGGCGGTAATGCAATCGATGCTATGGTGGTTACCCAGCTGGTTTTAGGGCTGGTCGAGCCCCAGTCATCTGGCTTGGGTGGCGGTGCTTTTTTGCTTTACCACAATGCCAAAAGCAAAACATTGCACACCTTCGATGGCCGGGAAACTGCGCCTCGTGAAATTCCAGATACGGTATTTCTAGACAGTGAGGGTAAACCACTCGGCTTCTTCGAGGCCGTTGTGGGTGGTCGCTCTGTTGGCACCCCAGGCATCCCAAAATTACTGTGGGAGACTCACCAGCGCTTCGGGCGACTACCATGGGCCGAGCTACTTGCTCCGGTGATCGAACTTGCCGAAAAAGGCTTTAAAGTTAGCCCAAGATTAGCCGCAGCGATTGCCGACGATGCCGAACGTCTATCAATAGACCCTAGCAGCGCAGCCTACTTTCTTCCTGAAGGAACGCCCTTAAAAGCGGGAGCCATTTTGCGAAATCCGGACTATGCAGCATCGCTAAGAACACTGGCCGAACGAGGTGGAAATGCCTTCTACGGTGAGGAGTTTAGCAACGCAATTGTTGCGAAAGTCCGATCTGCGAACAAGCCTGGGTATTTATCAACCCGAGATTTCGCAGACTATAAGCTTATTGAACGCAAACCTGTGTGCTCACTTTATCAAGCTTACAAGGTATGCGGTATGGGGCCACCGAGCTCAGGAGCAATAGCCGTTAACCAGATTCTGGGCATGCTTGAACCCTTTGCACTTGATAAATATCCATCCGCTTCGCCGCAAGCATTACAGTTAATTGCAGAGGCCTCACGCCTCGCATTTGCGGATCGAGGGCGCTACCTTGCGGATGAAGACTATGTCGCCATCCCAACGGGCCTGCTAGATAAAACTTACCTGCAGGCTCGCAGTAAGCTAATCGAGATCAACAAAGCCTCCAGCGAGGTCCAAGCCGGGCTACCTTCGGGACTAAGCGGCCGTTTTGACACCGGTGCGACGCTGTCTCAGCCTTCAACTACGCACTTTGTCATCATTGATACAGAGGGAAATATCGTCTCTATGACCAGCACGATAGAGAACGGCTTTGGCTCGCGTCTAATGGTGAAAGGATTTTTACTCAACAACGAACTCACCGATTTTTCATTTTCGCCAAAACAGGGTGAAAACTACATTGCCAATCGCGTCCAAGGCGGTAAACGCCCTCGTTCGTCAATGGCACCTACCATAGTCTACAAGGATACAAAGCCGGTCATCGCCCTTGGTTCGCCTGGTGGTTCGCGTATCATTAATTATGTCGCCAACACCCTGATTGCCTTGATTGACTGGCAAGTTCCGATAGAACAGGCCTTTAAACTGCCTCACGTCGTAAACCGCTTTGGCGATATGGATGTCGAGGCAGACACGCCAGCAATTGATTACAAAAATACCTTCGAAACGATGGGCTATAAGGTCAATATTCGCGACCTGAACTCAGGCCTGCACGGCGCCATCATGATTGATGGTAAATGGACAGCGGCAGCAGACCCTCGCCGGGAAGGGCTCGCACTAGGCGAGTAAGGGGATTTCAACGTATTCGTTCAAGGCGGAAGCAAAAAAGCACCCTTAGGCCAAGCTAGGGATTCTGGTGTCATCCATGTTTCAGGGAGTCCACTTAGCACGACGGAGTTTTGCTCACTTTTGGTGCTGTGAACCTGCACAGGGTCTTGCTTCGTATGCTCAGCACTTGAAAACAACTCGCCTTCGAGAACATGATCTGTGATTTCGAAACGCTTGCCAAACAAATCGAAGCGTATTCTATACGCATGCAAATAGCCCCTGTCGGCCGAACGGCCTCCGTAGCGACGATCACCTATTATGGGGCTACCCAAACTTTTAAGGGCGACTCTGAGCTGGTGGGTTTTGCCGCTCTCTGGCTTGAGTATAAATGCCCAAACACCTTGCCCATTCCAGATGTTTATTGTCTGACTAAAAAAGCGCGTACGAGCCGGGTTGTTTAGGCTGCGCAGCAGTTTGTAGCTTCCACCCCTCGCTTTCGCCATGTCACCAGCGATTGCGCCCTGCTTCTTTTTGGGTTTGTGCTCAGATAAGGCCAAATAGTATTTTTCGATACGTTTTTCAGCAAACAAAGCCGATAAAGCACTATTCACTTCAGTTGTTTTAGCAAACAGCATGATCCCTGAGGTCATGCGATCGAGCCGGTGAACAGGGTAAAGACGCTCCCGGCCCTGAATATTGCCACCAAATTGCTGTTGAACTTTCGCTACCATGCCTTGAGCGTCATCCTCACTATGAAAAGTGAGGCCCTGAGGCTTATGCACGGCCAGAAAATATTCGTTTTCACACAGTACGACCAGGCTCATTCTAATTTCTAAAACCTCTGGCCTTGCTGGCTCAACCGAACTTGGAAGCGCATAGCAAAGCAATACATGCGCTATACGCTAGCGCCATTAGTCAAATGATCAAAAACAGGACGTGCGGTAAAGCGGTGATAGGCAAAACGAAAAGGGAATTGAACGACATCGCTGATAAAATCAGTTGCCATGGTCCAACCAGAAATACCCTTGTATAAATTATTGTAGGTTCCCGCCATCGCAAATAGCGAGCGCGAGAGATGCAGGTAATCACTTTTTATGGTAATACCCAGCTGATAGGTATTAGACATTAATTGCAATGCGACCTGTATACGTCGCTGAAAGCCCTCTGAGCCTTCCCGATAGAGCCTTAGGGCAAAGGTATGATCCAGGGGAGTAATGGATTTCTTCAACAGCGTTTCTTCAAGCGAGCGATAAATCTCTTCCCTGCGTGCTCTATTCCCTTCTTCGTCGGTGCTCATTTGAATTAGGGTGTCGGTCAGTAAATCAACATTACCCGCAACGACTGATTGCACGTACCTGCCGAGTAAAGCCCACTTTCCGCGCATATCAACACTGTTACCCCAATCTATCAGGAATAACTGCGCTTTATCGTCCGTCATCACGTTACCCGGGTGCAGGTCGCCATGGAACTCTTGGTGAATCAGCAGATGTTCGAGCATGGTATACAAAAAATTCTCCGCTAACTTACGCTTGAATCTTGCTCGCTTCGGGGCGGCAACGCGTTCTATAGCGTGATTAACGGCTGTGGCATCCTGCAAAAATTCCATTTCCAAAATACGCCCTGTACCCCCGTATAAGCGGGGAACATGCCATACCGGTGACAGCAGCGAACGCTCGTAGAAGCGCTTCTGGATATCGGCCTCGTGGGCGAAATCCAGTTCCTGCTCGAAACCGCGCGTGAATTCCTTGATCTGATCAGACATAGCAGAAAGAAATGGCCGCAATTTTGAGTGCGGCGCCCAATACTGACTGCTAATCAACATTAACTCAATTGCCAGAGAGCCCATCGCAAACTCGCGCTCCAGATTATGCCGGGCAACCTTCACCACAATCGGAATTAACTCTTCTTTGTCGCCGGCTGCTATTGGCTTCTTTGCCACGAACACCGAACCAATCGAGCCTGATTTAATCGGTGCATTTACGTCAAAGCCAAAATAACGCGTCTCCGGTCGCTGGCCAAAGTCTTCCATAAATGCCTGATGCACCTCAGCTGGCGACATTGGTGATACGTCTTCTTGGAAAACGGCGAGTTCTTTAGAGATTTCCTCAGGCAGCAAATCGGAATTTGCCGCTGCTACCTGCGCCATTTTTATAAACAGGGGGCCAAACTCGCGTACCATTTGGGCAACGATCTCGGCCTGCTTTTTGAAGTCCTTGGGGTCGGTTTGCAAAAAAGGCTTGATATAGCGAATCGCCTTGATTTGCCGTTTAAGGATAAGAATATCCCCGCGTAACACTTGTACTTTCTGAATAATTTCAGCCAGCGTTTGCTGGTTGATCTTTCTGATCTGCTTAATATTGTTAACGATATCGAGCAGCAAGGGCTCGTAGGTTCTTAGTACCGAGCGCACGATATCGAGATTAAGTTCGACCAGACCCTTCAGCTCCGGTGACTCAATGAGTTCCTGAAAAAAGTTCCAGAATTCATCAATAACGATTTCTGGAATATCTACGGGGCTTCTCAGCACCGTTTGCTTAACCAAATAGCGGATCAGGTTTTCTGTCGATTCTTCGTTAGGGATGAAGCGTGAGCGCCTCAAGTAGGCCGTCAATGCTCTTGAATGCTCAGATATCGGGTGACCATAGAGTTTGTCGAACAGGGCATCGAGTTCTTCACTCAGTTCCGCTGCCGTGATCTCCCTATCGGCCAAGAGCATTTTCACTATCGGCGAGAACGCGCTAGGCAAACGCGCACTGCTCGACGCTATATCGCCGGCACCCTTAAGTACCGACAAGGTGTTGCGTTTAAGCAAGGGCAGATCAACGAGTGGTTTTTTATCTTTTGCCATGTATCAGAACGCAGAATAAGAAAGCAAGCCAGACTAACATAAGCGGGCTCAGTGCTGCTACGGAATATGCTTATAGAAAACCAATTATTACGGAAAGTTCAGCGTGTTGATGGTATTCAAATGCGCGCGCTAAACCGAGTAAGATTGTTCTGTAGTTTGCGAAAAGCGCACGCATTGCCTTTCCATGTTCTGAGCTGCTCTTTATACTGCTAGTCACATTCTGACTTGGTTCATCAAGCTAGGTTGCATTAAACGCAAATAACACAGGTGCCCGCTCTAGATGGAAGAAATCTCTATCGTCAACTCGTTTTTCCTGATTTTTTCCGGAGCCGCTATTCTCGCCTCCGTGGTTCTTTACACGCGCCAACCAATTATTCTGGCTTATATTATTCTGGGTGCGCTGATTGGGCCTTTCGGCTTGCACTATGTGTCTGACGCCAAGCTGCTTTCGGATATTTCAGAGATCGGCATCATCTTCTTGCTCTTTCTGCTAGGCCTCGACATGCAACCCCGTAGCCTGATGCATATGCTGCGTAAGGCAACGCTGGTTGCGATTGTAAGCTCTTTTTGTTTTGCACTCATAGGGTATCTGCTGGCTGCCAGCTTTGGCTACACCAATACAGAAGCATTGATCGTCGGTTGTGCGATG
>JBFJVR010000055.1:0-10256 GCA_041624095.1 Oleiphilaceae bacterium | reverse complement strand
AGCTTTCGGTCTTTTGGCTCATAGTAAAGATTGACCCACTCTAGCAAGGTCGCAAAGCCCATGGATTGTTTGTCTTCAGGCAGGTAGCCCTTTAATACGCGTTTGACCTCAAAGTCGTTGGAAAGCTGAAAGCTCAATATCGGGTCGTAGAGTTCTTTGCGTTTGACCGCTTCTATATATTGTTGAGGAGACAGGCGGTCGGCTTGTTGCTTGTAATTGGGGATGCGCCCGCCGGCAAGAATCGCTCGCAGGTTAAGGCTTTGGCAAAGTTCTTTGCGCGCTTCGTAGAGACGTCGCCCCAAGCGCATGTTGCGATACTCTGGGTCGGCAAATACATCGACACCGTAAAGAACGTCCCCATTTGGGTCGTGAGTGGTTAGGTAAGCATTACCGGTAATTTCGTCATAGGTGTGGTCATCTCCGAACTGGTCGTAGTCGATGATGACCGCAAACGCGGCGGCTACGACGATGCCGTTATCTTCGATGCATATTTGGCCTTCAGGAAAAATCTTTAGCATGGCCTTGTATTGTTTCAACGACCAGCTGCCACCCATTTGACCGGGGTATACCTTGTCCATAATTCGTTTTACATCGCCAAAGTCGCTTTGTTCCAGATTTCTTAAGCGTAATCGGTGGTCTTGCGTGTCGTCTGCCAAGGTCATGTTTACCTCACCTTAGTATGGTTTGAAGGGGATGTTAGTAAAGCTTGCGAGAGCGTTGTCATTGGTGTTACTGGTTCTCTCGTACCATTGAAACGAGACTTTGCAGAGGGGCTTGGTTGACCTGAATAACACCCCGCTTGGGGCGATCCAGATCGATAATAATAAATACGATTAATACGATCAGCAGGGATACCATCATGGTTGGTGCCACGACTCGAGCGCCTCCCAGGCCGGAAGAGTATCCCAGTATGGCACCCGACGAAACAAATACTGTAAACAGCAGAAGTAGCACTACTTCAGGCACTTGCAGCTGAAGTACGGCGCTGCGTTTGCCTTGGCTGTCGATCATGCTGTTTAAGGCGTTGATAAAGGCGCCGCTTGTTACTGGACGGGGGTCGGTTTGGGCTGCATCAACCGCGACCTTCCAAAGGGCCTGCTGTAATTGAGAGGTGGATTGTTCGTAGGCTTGTCTGTCTTCCAGACGGGTTAAATCGATATGGCTGAGTTCGATTCGGGCTTGCAGGTATTGTTGCAATAGTTGTCGAACATCAGCCTGATGCGACTCTGGTAATAGCTCTAGCCGGAGCTGCGTTGTGCCAATTGCATTTGCTTCTTCTATTAGTGCTTTACTGCGATCATCGAAGCGCTGCATCGACATGCTGAATGTGAAGCCTAGTAATAATGCAAGCAAACCCAGAACGCTCGCCTGAATTGAGCCAGTCATCGATTTCACATCTTCGTCGGTACTACCCTGCACGTAACGGCCAAGCCTGAACCCTAGCTCGTTAAATAGCATGATGCCCAGAAACAGCCCTGCGGCGATGCCTGCACTCGGGAAATCGTACAAAAGATGAGTGTTGTCCATGAGGGGTTTTCTGGCTCCTGAAAATCGGCGCGTTAGTGTAGAGCAATTGTTGCACGAAAATAGTGAGCGCAGAAGGAAAATTGCTTGGTGGTTTGATTACATTCTAGCAAGGCGTAAAGTGTTTCATGGTGGCCATCTTTCGAATAAAGATGAGAGCAACTTACGTTGACTTTGATAGGGGCGCGACTAGTCTAAATTAGATGGCTGTATCCATATGGGCGGTGTTGTGCATTTTACGATAAAAAAACAAATAGCCGAAGATCTCGATCGGCGCTCGTTAAATGGCTCTTATATCTATCTCGCTGCTTGGCTGGTTATAGGTTGGGGTAGTGGGTTTTACTTAAATAACGGTGATGAATATTGGGGATTGGCTGCGATTCTTGCCGCTTTGGGTGCCCTTAGGGTAGCGCTTTACCTATACTCGCCCAGATTACGAAAGCGCAGTGTTTTGCAGTGGTTGCTAGGTATCTGTATCTGTACCTTGGGTTCGGCGTCGATTTTTAGCTATCTGTTGTGCTTTTCCCTTTTTCACCCGGCTTACCAGTCAATGCACCTGTACCTATTGGTGGCTGTGTTTGCGATGATAAGCGGTGGGGCATTGAACTTGTCGCCATTGCGCCGCTTAAGTACGGCTTATCTTCTGACGTTTGTTGTGCCGCCTCTATATAGTATTGTGTTTTATGCTGCAGAGCGTTATGTGGAAGGCATGCTGCTGGTTGTCTATGCCGTCTTTATGTACCTTCAGGCCATGCGTTTGAATCAGGAATACGACAATATGCTAGGCCAGCAGGAGGCCTTGCAAGATATTACCCATCAGGATAGCTTGACCGGTATTGCAAATAGGCGTTTCTTTGATAAGTCGTTAAAACTGGCATGGAAAACCCATCAGCGAAGTCAAAGTAAGCTGGTGTTGATGATTATCGATGTTGATTTCTTTAAACAGGTGAATGACGAGTATGGTCATGCTGCTGGGGATGAAGTTATTCGATCGATTGCCTCGACCATTCAAAATACCTGCAAGCGTCAAACAGATATTGTTGCGCGTATAGGTGGGGAAGAGTTTGCCGTGCTTTATAGTAGCGATGATGATGCTTCGGTTAAGGTGCTCGCAGAATCGTTGCGTGGAAAAATTTCGTCGCTCTCAATTGAATACGAAGAACAGAGTATTTATGTTACAGCGAGCATAGGGCTTGCCGTTATGATTCCGAGCCTTGAACTGTCTGAGGATAAACTGTTCAGGTGCGCGGATAGAAACCTGTATCGAGCCAAAGAGGCGGGGCGCAATCAGGTCGTGTTTGACTAGAGGTTTTGCTTGTTGCGCTTGCGGCGATCCTGCTGCTTCGCGAAAGTGTGAGTGTGCGGATTAATTTATTTATATCTAAAAGTTATAGATGTCTGCATTACTCTTCTATATAGTTGGCTTCAGCTAGAAAGCTAGTCTCTTATTTACATCCTACATTTCGTTGTTTTATTCGTAATACCTCGTCCTGCGGTTTTTAAGTTCCAGTCTACATTTTTAAGCAATTCAAGCCTCTTGAGGGCATTACTATATAAATTTCAGGATATTATTATGTCTAATACAACTACCGGTACGGTTAAATGGTTCAACGAAGCGAAAGGTTTTGGTTTTCTTGAGCAGCAATCCGGGCCAGATGTTTTTGCTCATTTCAGTGCGATTGTTAGTTCGGGTTTTAAAACTCTGGCAGAAGGTCAGCGGGTTGAGTTTACGGTTACAAGTGGTCAAAAAGGGCCGCAAGCAGAGAATATTGTAGCTATCTAGCAAATAGTCACAGGTTTTCAAAGGGTTCGGTCTTATGGGTCGAGCCCTTTTTTGTGCGCGCTGCCGGTGGCGCCTTATGCATTGGTAGAAAGCCTGTTCGGGCGGCGTAGTGATGCGTTTTTTTGTCCAATATGTGAACGACTGTAAAGTTTTGCAGCCTGTCCCATGATTAAATAGTCCTTCAGTTATACTCTTTCCTATATTCATAAATCAGGACGCTGATTTAACTCTATGTTTAAAGCTATCAAAGTAAAAAGTTTGTTCTCTATTGCGATGCTGATTTCCAGTAGCTTCGCCTCTGCGGAGATGATGACGCTTTCTGACAACGATATGTCGGAGATAGACGGGCAGGGCATTGGTCTGGTGATGGAAGATTTTGTGTTTAGCCATGGCCATGATGTCGCCAATGATAAGGTCTTTCGTATTACCGGGTTAACGAGTACCACAGGCGAGCAGGTAGTGGTGAATGTGAATCAGCTCTATGTTGCTCGTGCCGGGAGTAACTATGGAGCGACTCTGGATCCGGTCAATCTAGGTCGCTTGAATAACCCCTACGAAATTGATTTGGTAAACGGTGATGATATTGGTTTGCCAGGTGAGGCGGTGCTCGAAATGAAAGCACCCGAAAAGGTGGCCTTTAGTGCTGGTTATGATTGTTTGAATCCGACCGCAGGGCAGGGTACGGGGACATGTTCCAGTCGCCCCGGTAGCGCCTCCTGGGAAAATGGAGAGCGGCCCGATTTAGGTCTGGAGATGGAACTCAATGTGGGTACGAATGCCGCCAAGAACCTGAATGTTCATGCGAGCAGTGCAGTATTTGACGGGTCTTATCTTCGTTTGTGGGGGGATGAAGGCACGAATAAGATGGCAGCCGAATTCCGTTTAAACTTCTATACGCCGGAACTAGAGATCAGTACCTGCGACCAGCTCAATCAGGGTTGTGGCTCTGCGGTGAAAATGAAGGACTTTCAGTTAGAACTGGCCTTGGGAAACACCTTTCAGCCGCTTTATATTGGGGCGGACAGCGTAACGGGTGGAATGACCTTGGAAATCGCCAAAATTACACATGAGTACATGAATAATATTGACTCGGTCACCGGACAGTCTGATGGCTCCGCTCAGGGAGATGCGGCCTATGCCTTCTTTAATGACTATTACAGTAACCCGGCTTATCGCAGCAATCTCGCTATCAATGATATTGAGATAAGTGGTACGAGCATGGGGTCGGCAAAAATTGAGGGCGTGTTAATTCAGTACCTCGATGTAAAATTTCGTGATTTGACTCCTTAGGCAGGTGAAGATGAAAACATTTATGTACATCGCATTAGTTGCCTGCATCATGCCGGTTTCGGCCGAGATGTCCAGCATCGGCGATGATGAGTTGTCGGAAGTGACCGGGCAAAGTGGTGTGTATTTGAGTGGAGAGGTGGCCATCAACGAGAATGGCGGCACGTTGGATAATGCGTACTTTGGTGACTGTTCAGACGCAGCAAAAGTTTGTGGCGCGCGGATCTCTGCTCAGACTGCGCAGAACGGTGGTTGGTTTGTGCTGGACAATATTCGCGGAAGTATTGCTTTTGAAGGATTGACCCTTCAGGTGCGAAGTATTTCGTCGGGCTTTGGTGGGGATGGCGCGCTGTTTAATCGTGATGTCATAGAATTGGGTTTGCCTGAGTCTATTCGGATGAATGACTTTCAGTTTACGCTGGCAACCAGTAGTACTGGGCGTCCCACTGATGTCGGGTTTGAGCAGGTGGACTTTATGAGCGTTGAAATGAGTGGCGATATCACGCTGGATGGCAATTTGTTGGTTTTCCCTACACCATGATCAGGTACGTTTGCATGCATAACAAAAAAACAGCATTACTGTTTTTGATCGCCTTGCAGGTCTTGGGTGGGGCACATGTGAGCGCAGAAATGAAAGCGCTTGAAGATGATGTCTTGTCCGGAGTGAGTGGGCAGTCTGGTATCACGCTCGACCTGAGAGCCAACGTGTCGGTCGCGGAGATTGCCTACTTTGACGACGCTAAAGGTATCGCTCTCCAGGGTTTGCGGTTGGCCTCCGAGGCTGACCCAACACAGCATGCTGAATATCGGTTTGAAATGGATGTGCTGAATGATGGTGCGTTGAGCTTTACCTTCGCCTCACAGAATAAGGCACGCTTTGAAATAGAAGAGATGCGTTTTGTTGATGCACCGGGTGTGCAGGCAGCGGCCAGTGCACCGAGTATAGGCGGCGTGTTTTTTGATTTTATGATTGACGGCGCGATGGATAATCGCGGCGGTGGCGTAGGTGGCCCAGGTACAACAGGGCATACTTTTAATACCAACTTCAGTATTAGTGACGGTCGCTTGGGGTATCGTACTAATGGCAATGAGTTTTTTCTGGATGGCTTGGCGCTCGATGTAAATACGCCCGGAACGACGCTTGATATAGAGCCGGGTGGCGTGCTTAATTTGCGGATGCCAAATTTAACGGCTGAGCTGTCCGTTGATGCAATTCGCTACAGTAATAACCCTAATAATCACGGCGTAACAAATGACGTTGATAGCGGCTTGGCGCTGCCTAGTTACGGAAGTTTGTGGCTCAACCTTGACACCAATTCGTCGGTTCAGATTCAAGCTGGAGGGGCTGATGGTGTGCAAGGCCTGACACTGAACTCACAGAATCAAATTAATCGACTCGATCTGGCTTGGGGGGACGACACGGACTGGGCGTCCAACGGCTATTGGGTCGGTGCATTGGGGGTGAGCGGGCGTATCGACCTAAGCAACCTGACGGTTGATGTGTTGGCAGACCCTGATGCGGCGACGGACCCGGCCAAAGACTTTGGTGTTGGCTTGGCTTTGGCGTTTGAGCGACTGGATGCTGCGCTTAGTGTGTCTGACCTTGTATTAGGTGAGACAAAGGCAAATATTGACAGCTATGTAGCTGTGCCTTCGACTTCGCTTAAGAGTATTGGCTCTGTGGACTTGAACCTTAGTTTTGCGGATGGGGCGTTTAATGGGCGGCCGACTACCAACGTGGTTTATCTGCAGGCTGGAGGTGATCAGAATGCGGGTTATCAGGGCTTAAGGCTTGATACCCAACTGAGTATCGTCAGTTTGGCTAACGAATCTAATTTCGTCTACACCGAAGACGGTAATTCATTGATGCTGAGCCGCTTTGAGGCCTTTGCAGATGGTGATTTGACTCTGGATGTGACAGCGGCAGGAAATATCAATGGCGTCGATTACTATGACGGTCTGCGCCTCGGCTTTGAAGATTTTGCCTTCGGTTATCAGATTGAAGGGCTTCGTGCTGCCGAGAGTACGGGGGATATTGAGGACTTAAAATCCGCGCAGCTGCAGAGTGCGCAGCGGAATCAAGCTATGGCTGACCTAAGCATGGGGTTCGGTGGTGCGCCATCATTTGAAGGGGTGCTTGACGGGCATATCACTTTGGGGCCCGGTGGGAACATTGGTCAGGAAGGGATGACGATTAACGCTGATGTGGCGGTGAGTGATGGTTTAATGGCTGCCTACAAAGAGTCTGATGGCAGCGGCAAGGGGCTCTGGTTGAGCGGTTTGAATTATGATGTTCATTTGCGGGATATGTTGTTGGATGTCACGCAAGATGGCTTGCAGATATATGAGGGTGAGAGCTGGAGTCGTATGGATGTCACCGACTTTCGTGTGGGTGATCAGGCGAGTGGGTCGAGCTTTGGGCGTTTGATTATGGAGCGATATGAAGTCGGTTCTGAGCATACAGTGAGTGCAGGAGGTGCAGG
Source organism: Oleiphilaceae bacterium (assembly GCA_041624095.1). Lineage (GTDB taxonomy): Bacteria > Pseudomonadota > Gammaproteobacteria > Pseudomonadales > Oleiphilaceae > PZPK01. Next base: position 3,179 of record JBFJVR010000055.1, on the reverse strand, counting down.
CGCAGTGTGTATCGGCGGGGCTGGTGCTAATGCGACTGATTGCGGGCTTGACGGAGGGCGATGGGAAGATAGAGGGGTGCAAGGGATTACGATTGCCTCAAAGCGTCACTTTCAGCAAAGTATAGAGGCAGAAGGTAAGCGGAATCGGTTTACGTGGGAGACCGCCCGATCGGGAGAGGGAACTTCTAGCCCGGTTAACGACAGCGGAATGAAGCTGGTATTTGATAATTTCACTACCAATGATGGTGAAGGTCTTGCTGATACGTATGGGTTTCGTACCGATTTGAATGTTGATGTTGCCGGTGCTCATGTGGTCAAAAAGCAGGATGGCGCAGATAGCAACGGCGTAACGGGTAATAAAGGTGATATTAAGGTGATGAACGCCGATGGCACGTATCGCTATGTTGCTCCGGGCGCCATGACTGCACAAGACTGGGATGACCGCCCTGTGGGTTTGGCAATGCGCACGCGTACTCACTTTAAAGAGCTGGATTTCGAAAGGGTGAATCTATCTCATCCTACCGGAGGGGATTCTACCCTTCTGTATGGCTTAAAATTTCAGAACTTTGATGTCACTACAGATATCATCGCTACCCCCCTGGATTAGTCCTCGCTTTAGTTCGGTTTTCGCTAATTACCTGGCTGGCTAGCAGTCATTGCGAAGCCGTTCCCCTAGTCGTTATAATCCTGAGTTCATTTCAAGCTGGTCTCATCTATGGACTCCTTCTTATTGCTTCAGCATTTGTCCGACGGAAAATTCCATTCCGGTTCAGAAATTGGTCGTTTATTTTCAGTCAGTCGCACGGCCGTATGGAAGGCCTTGGGTAAGCTCGAAGAGTTTGGTGTTGCTGTCGAGTCACATAAAGGGAAAGGCTATCGTATTCTCGGGGGGCTCGACTTGCTCGACCGGTCGGCGATACTCAGTTCACTTAGTGCTGATGTCAAAGCACGCATAGCCGAGTTTTTGGTTTTCCCTGCAGTTGATTCCACCAATAAATTGTTGATGGATAGTATGGCCCGCCAAGGCGAGTACCACTTGGTTACAACTGAAATGCAAACCGCTGGGCGCGGGCGGAGGGGCAAAGTCTGGGTTAGTCCATTTGCTAAGAATGTGTATCTTAGTATTGGTTTTGAGCTTCATGGTGGTCCGGAAGCGCTCTCTGGTTTAAGTCTTGTTGCGGGTATTTCGGTAGTAAGGGCGCTTGGTGCTTTGGGTGTTGAAGGGGCGCAGTTGAAATGGCCGAATGACATCTGGGTTGATGGTCGCAAGCTTGCAGGAATACTGGTCGAATTGCAGGGTGAAGCGACCACATCATGGCAGGTTGTGGTTGGTGTTGGGCTTAACGTAAAAATGTCCGAGCGCGATGGCGAGGGTATTGATCAGCCATGGGTCGCTCTTGATGAGCTGGCCAGTTTGCGGCGCAGTGATATAGTGGCGAGCATGGTGGAGAGCCTTGTTTCCATTATCGAGCAGTTTAAGCGCTTCGGTTTTTCCGCGTTTCGAGAGGAGTGGGAGCGGCATGATCTCATTTGCGGTAACGATGTACAGGTTAATGAGGGTGAAATATCGGGGCGTGCGATTGGTGTCGATGCGGTAGGGGCGCTGAAGATTGATACCTCTTCAGGTTGTGTTGTCGTAAATGCGGGCGAAGTGAGTGTGAGGCCGAATGTATCTTGAGCTGGATGCGGGCAATACACGCATGAAGTGGCGTGTTGTTGATGTTGCGGGTAGCGCATTAGGGCGCGGGTTCGTGCTGTACCCTGAATTTGAGGATTTTGTGGAGAAGCTCTGTCTTCGGCATAGCATAAGGGAAGTCTTCGTGTCCTCAGTATTGTCCGATGACAGGAATGTGCTGTTTGATAGTGTGCTTCGTCGTGTTTTTTGTGATTTGCCGGTGAGCTTTGTTGTCTCGTCTCAGCAGCTGATGGGCGTACAGTTTTGTTATGCGGACGTATCTCGTTTAGGTGTCGACCGCTGCCTGGCAATGGTGGCGGCATATTCAGCTAATAACGATGGGTGTGTCGTTCTTGATTGTGGTAGCGCAATAACTGCGGACTTTGTTACTGCCGAAGGGGTTCATTTGGGGGGCTACATATTGCCTGGATTGAGTATGCTGCGCGAGGGGCTGTTGAAAGGTACCGATAAGGTCGCTGTAGATGGGCGCCCCGAGTTTAACATTGAGTTGGGGCGAGATACCGATACCTGCGTTGAGCATGGAGTTTGTTTGATGTTCAAGTCGAGTTTGTTGTCGATCGTTGAGGTGGCGCGTCAGCATGGCTTGGAGAATGTTATTACAACCGGGGGTGACGGGGGCTTGGCTTCGAGTTTGCTCGGTGGTGTGTGTTTCGAGCCTGAGTTAGTTTTGGATGGCTTGCATCTTGTGGTTATGCAGGATAAATGCAGCGCGCGAGGGGTGGGTGAATGAAGTGGCTGTTTTTGGGGTTGTTTTCGATAAACGTCATGTTGTTTGTGTTGCAGTGGGTCGAGTACCGTAAGGATGTTATGCCGCTTACGTACACTCTGCCAGACGGTGTTCGAGAGGTTGCCTTGTTGTCGGAGCGTATGGGCGCCGCCGCAGGTGAAGAAAGATGCTTGCTGCTTGGGCCGGTTGAAGAAGAGGCGCTCGGTCGCGATTTTGTTTCTCTGTTAAGTGAGCGTGGTTTTGAGGCAAACGTAATTGAGATGAAGCACGGCAAGGCGCCGGTGTATTGGGTTTATAGTGGGCCCTATGCCGCTGATGAGGCTGGATTGCGCCTCGATGAATATCAGCAGAAGGGTTTGGATAGTTTTGTGATTGCTCAGGGTGAGCTAAAGGGTGCAATTTCCCTGGGGGTGTTCGAAAACATTGACTCTGCCAGGCGGATGATTCGCATTGTAAAGCGGCATGGATTCGAGCCTAAAATGCGTGAAGTTAAAAAGTCGGTAAACGAATATTGGGTGTCAGTTTTGTTGCAAGGGTCAAGTGTCTCGAAGCGCGAAATTAAAGGGCTTTTCAAGGGTTTGGGTGTGTCTCCAGAAATGAGACAAATTTTTTGCAAAAGTGTTGCATCTGCAAAATAGTTGCCTTAGTATAGCGGCCTCTCAAAATGAGGGTGCAGAGCTGGTGTAGCTCAGTCGGTAGAGCAACGCACTTGTAATGCGTAGGTCGGGGGTTCGATTCCGTCCACCAGCTCCATTT
>JBFJVR010000054.1:0-10352 GCA_041624095.1 Oleiphilaceae bacterium | reverse complement strand
CATCTTTATTTGTCAAAATAGCGGTGGGTAACACGGTATCGCTATCGTAGCCCAGCACTTGTAGGCCTGCAGGCGTACCGTGCGGAGAGGACAGCTTAAGTGCTTTTGCGGCCTTGCCCTGCTCATCGATTAGAAACGTAAGGTCTAGGTCGAATTTGGCGGCCAGGTGTTGCGTATTGGTTTCGGGTTGAGAGCTTATTAGAAAGACCTTAATACCAAGTCTGGAAAGGTGTTGATAGCTGGCAGCAACTTCCCTGACTTGGGCCATACATAAGGGGCACCAGTTACCACGGAAAAATAACAACAGCGCTGGGTGATGTTTTAAGTCGTTCGACTTCCAGCTGCTGCCATCGAGCTGTTTTAAATCAAACTCAGGAAGCGGTTTACCTTGCGTTAACGAGATGTTGGCCTGACGATCCAATTGCGAGTACCAATATACATAAAGTAAGTGCCCACTCACTCCTATACCCATGCCATAAAAGTACACCCAGCTAACCTCGTAAGCGTTCTTCGATAACATCAATGCCGCAAGCGAGCCCAGTACCGTGGTTAACGTAAGCAACTTAAGCTTGGCAGTTGTTCTGGCTACCGGAAATAAAAAGAGCCGCACGAAGAACAGAAAGTTGGGCCACAAGCAAAGCGCCAGACCCAGCCATACGCTCCGCCAACCGAACTCCATGAGACCATAGGCGCTATGAAGGCTACCGACCAGTAGAGCAACAATATAAACTGAAACGTAAATTGATTTGAGCTTGTTGTTCATCGCATGCGCCAAAGCCGGAAGGGTGACTGAAGGGTGATCTTACCTAGCGAGATGGTTTATTACCAGCCGATGAATACCGAGCAAAAGGCATATTCATAGTGTGTGTGCTAGGCTTTGCCAATAATACGCTGCAATGGCATAAATACACCACGAGGTAGAGGGTGAAAGAGAGACAGTTTGGGAAAAACCAGTTTATTCTGATGTTCTTCGCGTTTTCGTTTGGCATGATCCTGTCGAATCTTATTGGGCAAAAAAATGCCAATGCGCCCAAAGAGCTCGCGCCGAGAGAAGTTCTGCTGACTTATCGGGGCTACGACAAGTATGTAGATGACTTACCCGCCCATTTAGTTGAGCCTTATCGGGCATTAGAGAGCGAGTATCAGCATAAACAGCATGAGCTGCTAATCTCGGCAGGTTTGTATTTACATATAGAGAATTACGCTCTACAGCAGAATATCGATATGGATAAAGCCGCGGAAGCCTTATTCGAGCTTTCGGAGCCAGATGAGCAACAGGTACGCGAATTTTACTATTCGAAGGCGGCATTTGTTGACAAGCCGTTCTATGAGGTGAAGCCAGACATAAGCCGCTATTTAAAACAGCGGGCCGCAGCGAGCGCAAGGTTGTCGGTGTTAAACGAGTTAATGCAACGCGGCGACCTTGTATTGCTGCCAGACTCTTAGCGCGTCTGCGGTGCTTAAGCACCTTGGCGAGACTGTCTCGGTTACGCCAGGAGAATTGCAGAATCTGGTTATCCTTTAACCGAGCGACTATACTAGCGTGCCTTTTTACACTGTGCCGTTCGCAAGCTCAGTTTGACTGAGAATTATGTGTTACAGGCGCTTTGTTGAACACTAACTTAAGTAGTTGAATATGTCGGACAATTTCCATCGTAAAAAAAAGTATGCTCAGGCGAGCATCGAGAGCATGTACCGTGTATTTACGGTGCCAGAAGCGCCCGACTCAACGCTTGGCCGTATCGATCAAGATGTCTCGAGTAATCTGGCGGGCTTTCTTCAGGATCACATCGTAGCGGTTGAACACGATCTACAGGAAATGGAAAAGGACTTTTCGGACCCAAAAATTCCTGAAAAGCCTATTTTTGTCTCTGAGCACACACAGTTTTTGCTCGACAAATTAGTTGCGCAGTCAGTGCATACAGCTTCGCCCAGCTTTGTTGGTCATATGACCTCGGCACTTCCGTACTTTATGCTGCCGCTCTCGAAAATCATGATTGCCCTTAATCAGAACTTGGTTAAAACCGAGACCTCCAAAGCATTCACGCCGCTGGAGAGGCAGGTAATCGGGATGTTGCACCGCCTGGTTTATAGTCAAGAAAACGATTTTTACAGTAAATGGATGCACGATGCAGAGCATGCGCTTGGGGCCATGTGTTCGGGTGGTACTATCGCTAATGTGACCGCCTTGTGGGCTGCTCGTAACCTAGCTTTTCCGGCTGAGGGGAACTTTCGCGGTGTTGCACATGAAGGTTTGTTTCGAGCTTTAAAATATTATGGCTTTGAGGGCGCCGCTGTACTGGTGAGCAAGCGTGGCCATTACTCCTTGCGCAAAGCAGCCGATCTGCTGGGGATAGGAAGAGACTTTCTGATCGCAATCGATACCGACGATGATAATAAAATTGATCTGGAGCGCTTGCGCGAAGCCTGTGTTGATTTGCGAAATCGAAAGATCCGTATTTTGTCGATTGTAGGGATTGCAGGTACAACCGAAACAGGCAGTGTCGATCCGCTGGATGAAATTGCTGAAATTGCGCGGGAGTTCAAGGCACACTACCATATCGATGCCGCGTGGGGTGGGCCAACCCTGTTTTCGCAAACATATAAGCACTTGTTGAAAGGCATCGAGAAGGCCGATTCCGTAACGCTTGATGCGCACAAGCAATTATATGTGCCCATGGGGTGCGGACTGGTGGTATTTAAAGATCCTGCAAAGCTCAAGGCAGTAGAGCATCACGCTCAGTATGTGATTCGGCAAGGTTCGAAAGATCTGGGAAGCAATACCTTGGAAGGCTCGCGCCCGGGCATGGCGATGTTGGTGCATTCGGGATTAAAAATTATCGCCCGTGAGGGTTACGAGATTCTTATCGACCAGGGGATCAACAAGGCCAAGGCCTTGGCAGAAATACTGGAAAACGACCCGAGTTTTGAAATCATTTCTTATCCCGAACTCAATATCGTTACCTATCGTTTTTGTCCGCAGATAGCTAAAAATGCGCTGCAACAGGCATTAGAGATGGGGGATGAAATAAAAGTGGATAAAATAAATGGTGTACTAGATCGCATCACCAAGCATATCCAGAAGAGTCAGCGTGAAAAAGGACTGTCGTTTGTTTCGCGTACACGACTGGAACCCAAAAAGTATTTCTCCCGCCCCTGTGTCGTTTTCCGCGTGGTTTTGGCTAACCCGCTTACAACCCTCGATATCCTCAAAGACATCTTAGCCGAACAGCGAGAAATAGCAGCGCAGGATGAGGGCATACTAAAGGCAATGAAGTTATTGCATTCGCTATGTGTAAATGATGAGAAGGCCTGAACTAGGCACAGGCCGTTCTTATTGATGTGCGGGGTGCTAGTAAAGTGCGGCTTCGTCGTCCAGGACTTCATTGATTATTTCTAGAAAAATCTTATCGGCATCACTCAGCTCTTCGGGGATACGGACGATTGTTGAGGCGCTTATCTCTTCTGCGATGCGTTTATCGGCATCGTTTTCGTCCTTTAACTTACGTGCAATCTCCATGCATTGTGGCGCGACGCTTGGGTCACTCAGAACTTTACGAATAAACACCCGCAGTTCGCTTATAATCTTGGCTTGACGACTTTCTTCTGCACTATGCATAGGCGACCTCTTCAAAGACGATTTCTGAACATTGTCTTGGCGATCTTGTACACGAGTGTGTGTGAAACGTACTTCGAAAAGACAATGCGAAAGTGGTTAATGGGCTAAGTAAACTAAAATGCGACCACTTGCAGTCGCTAGGGTATGCTTTGATTGTAGCTCATGGCGATACGGATGGTTAGCGAAATTTGTGAGAGAAACCTAAAAACAGTTTTTACTCGCAGGCATAAAACACGGCAGCTGCTAAGCTTATAAACGTGTTAAGGTTTTGTCTCCTGCTTATGATTGTGTGGCAAGGCACCTTATGTGGTGTTGGTCTTGAGCGTGTAGCGTGGGCCAGGTGGAACGAGACCGTTGCTTGAGGTAGCTGTGAAAGAACGTATCGAACTTTGGTTCAAATTGCTGATGGTGTTGACTGTTCTGGTATGTGGAAGAGCGGCATATGCCCAACCGGAACTGGAAACATTTTTACCTCCGGGGGTGGATCATATTGTTATCAAGGCCGAATATCTGGCCGACGAAGCCGGGGCGTTTTCGATTGGTGATATTGCGTCCAATAATGTGCAAGGCCAGTGGCAGCCGGTACTTGAAGACTACGCAAATTTTGGTTACCGGCATTATCCTTACTGGTACCGCTTTATCATTTCTAACGCCGGGACTAAAGCCGCGGACCAGGTCATCGAACTGAAATACCCCTTGCTGGATTCAATTGATTATTACCGCTTCGCGGACAACGAGTTAATTGAGCATATCCATACCGGTGACAGGGTGCCTTTTGAACAACGCCCAGTACGCCACCCTTACTTTATGTTTCCCATTCATCTCGAAGCAGGCGAGCGCAACGAAATCTATTTGCGTATCCAAACCGCGGGCTCTCAGCTGGTTCCCTTGAATCTTTGGGAAAAAATTCCCTTGTTTGTCGAACTGCTAGAAGAAGACCAATTGCATGCCGTCTATTTTGGCATTGTACTGGTGATTGTCTTTTTCAACTTGCTGATCTTCGTCGCTTTGCGTGAGCGCGTGTACCTTTATTACGCCATCTCGACTTTGTTGTTCATGACTTTCTTTGCCATTATGCGGGCGAAGCTGTATCCGGTTATATTTTCGGAAACCCCGGAGTTCCATCATTTGTTATTGCTGCTGCTGCCGGGCAGCTGCTTGCTGTTCTCGGCGCTTTTCACCCGCGAGTTTCTGTCGGTACGCCTGTACAGCCGCTACCTGAATTACCTGGTAAACGGTATTGTTCTGGTGTCGCTCGGCTGTATCGCTCTGGTATTTGTGCTAGACAGCCAGGCGTCGTTAAAACTGTCGGTACTGTGTGCGATTCCGGGGACGTTTATCCTGCTTCTTTTAGGCCCAACGCTTGCGATGATGGGCAACCCCATTGCTTGGGTTTACACTCTGGCTTGGGGAACGTTTATGTTTGGCACGACGGTGACTGCAATGAGCAAGCAGGGTTTTTTGCCGGTCAGTTTTATCACCGAATATGGCATGCAAATAGGTTCTGCGCTCGAGGTGTTTATTCTGAATGCTGCCTTGGCCTATCGTTTCTATCGTGAGCATGAAGACAAAGTCGCCGCACAGGAAGCCCAATTAAAGGAGCATGCCGAGCGTCGCGAAGCTGAGTTAAAACTCTTGGATAGCTCTATGCTTCATCCCGTTACAATGATGCCGAACCGGCATTGCTTTGAACGCCAGATCCAAGAGGTCTTGGGTGAGCGAGAAGGTGGCCGGGTAGCTATTGTGACCATAGAGGTGACTCGCTACGCTGAAATCAACAAAACCCTGGGCCACCAGAATACGGATTTGTTGATGTGTGAAGTTGCCCAGATGTACAACAACTTGCTTACCCGTTCGCCGGGTACGTTTCGTATTATCGGGCCGAGTTTCGAGTCCTGGCTTTGTTCTCTGGATAACGACTCTTTCGGTTTTATGGCCGACGCGGAGATCGCGGAAGCCCACGCCAAAGATATTAATGCCTTGATCAAACAGATGATTCAACCGATCGAGTTCAAGGGAATGCGTCTCGAGCTACGGCCCGTTTTAGGTGTGGCGATTTGCCCAGAGCATGGTTTGAATGCAGCGACTTTACTGAGGCACGCGCGAGTTGCGGCAGATTCTTCAGACGCGAAAGAGCGCTACTTGTCTTACTACCGGCCAGAACTCGACCAGTATAATGCGCGCCGTTTGACGATTATTTCGGAGCTTAAAGATGCGATCCAAAAAGAAGAGCTGGATTTATACTTTCAACCCAAGTTGGATTTGCGCAGCCGAAAAATAGTGGGTGTCGAAGCGCTGATACGATGGAATCATCCCAAATATGGTTTAGTAAGACCCGATGACTTTATTCCCATGGCGGAGCAGACCGGCATCATCAAGAATCTGACCCGCTGGGTGATCGACGAGTCCCTGGCGTATCTGCAGCGCTTAGGTGAATGCGGCTATACGATTAATATGTCGATCAACGTGTCAATGATGAATCTCAAAGAAACTGACCTCGTGGGTTTTTTGGAAGAGCGGCTTGCTGAAACCGGCCTGGATGCAGCTTTGTTGTATCTGGAGTTGACTGAAACGTCCATGATGCAACACCCACATGATGCGATTGGAACGCTAACAAAATTAGGGGAGTTAGGCGTCAAGGTGTCGGTGGATGACTTTGGTACCGGCTACTCTTCACTGGCTTACTTGCAGGACTTGCCCGCAAACGAAATCAAAATCGATAAATCTTTGATTATGGCTCTGGAGCATAAAGAGACCAGCGAGTCGGTCATCAAAAGCGCGATTGATATGTGCCACGCGCTTGGTTTTAGTGTTGTCGCAGAGGGGGTTGAGAATGAACCAGTGATGCACCGCTTAATGGATATGGACTGTGATTTGATTCAGGGTTATTTCCTGACACCACCCTTGCCCTACACGGACCTTCTAGAGTGGCTGAGAGATCAGGAAACTACTCAACGTTTCGCTTCCTGATCAGAGCCTCTTGGCAAACCGAGGCGACGAGTTCCCCTTGCTGATTATAGATGTTGCCACGGTTAAACCCTCGCCCTTGCGAGGCGCTCGGGCTGTCCATATCGTATAGCAGCCACTCATCAACTCTGAAAGGGCGGTGAAACCAGATTGCATGATCTATGCTTGCGACCTGCATTCCTTTTTGCGCAAAGCTGACGCCATGAGGCAGCATGCTGGTGCCTAATAAGCCGAAATCTGAGGCATAGGCCAGAATGCATTGGTGTAAAGCCAGGTCTTCGGGTACCTTGGCAACGGCCCGGAACCAGTTTTGTTTATAGGGCGCGCGTACATCGGGGTTGGAATAGTTTACCGGGTTAACCGGCCTGATTTCTATCGGCCTGTCGCGAGTAAACTGGTCACGTAGCTTTTCGGGAATCAGGTGTTTAAAACGGCGGCGCATTTCGAGTTCAGACAACAGAACCTCGGGGTCGGTGCTTTTTGGCATGTCGAACTGATGGTTCAGGCCCTGTTCTTGGGCCTGAAATGAGGCGTTCAATGTAAAAATTTCTTTACCGTGTTGGCTAGCGATGACTCGGCGTGCCGAGAAGTTTCCTCCATCCCGCAATATTTGAACCTCATACTGAATAGGCAGGGAGTGGTCGCCGGGCCGCAGAAAATAACCGTGCATCGAGTGCGCTACGCGCGCCTCAATAGAGTGATACGCCGCCATCATGGCTTGTCCACAAACTTGTCCACCGAAGACATTCTTAAAGCCGAGGTCTTCACTGCAACCTTCGAAGCGCAGGTCATCAACTTGTTTGAGTTTGAGTACTTCAATCAGTTGTTCCAGAACTTCTGTCATGCATGCTCCTGTAGGGCTAGTTTGTTTCGCTTATTTGTTTATAACTCGAAGTCGAGATAATTAACTCGTAAGGCCTCTTGCGGGCTCATTTCCCAGCTATCTTTGGGGGCACTAACACCATGTTTGCTATCGCGCTGCTCGGAATGTTGTGATGCCTGATTTTTTGTTTGGAGGGCTTCAGCTTTCTTGTTGCGCGGTTTAGTGACGACGCTCGAATTCATGGACTTCCGTTAGCTTGGTTACAGTTTGTAACCTATTATTACAAAAGCAAAAACTATTGAATAGCGTTCGCCCGCAAATTAACCAAAGCTTAAGGTCGTCGCGCCGTTTAGGCGTGAATCCCCTTAAGCATTTTGGCCAATTGCTGTTTCTCGCTGATGTAATCTCCAGTTAGCACAAAACCGCTGGCTTCCCCCGTACTATCGTGAAAGATACCTTTAACATTCAGACCATCCTGCTCAAACTGCCATTGGCCTTCACGCGATAAAGGCGGGCATACAATCACCGGGCACGCAGGTGTTTTCGTGGCCACGGGCATTACGCCATAGCTCACTTGGGTCGGTGTTGCGTTTAAGGTCTTGGCGAGCGCTCGTGCACAGGCCATCAGGGGCAAAACGTAGAGCAGTACATGGCCATCGACTTCGGCGGCGTCGCCGAGGGCAAACACATCAGGCGCCGAGGTCTGCAACAGTCGGTTGGTTACAATGCCACGCGAACAATCTATCCCCGATGCCTTAGCCAGACCGAGGTCTGGTTTAAGGCCTACTGCCGAGACCACGATGTCTGCCTCTAGCAGTGCGCCGTCATTGAGTGTGAGCTCAAGGCTTTTGCCTGTATCCCTTACAGATTGGACATACTGACCCAGATAAAAGGATGCGCCGGCGTCACTTAAGCCCGCGACGACGGCTTTGCCGGCAGGCTCCGGAATTAGTCCGCTAAGCGCGCTTGTCGAGGGGTCAATGACGCTCACCTGATGACCACCGTTGAGCAAGTCATTTGCATACTCGCAACCGATCAGGCCAGCACCCATGATCGCTACGTGCTGGTTTTCACCCAGCTGTTTACGAAATGCCCGGTAATCCATCAGGTCGTTAATTGACATGACCTTCGGGTGATCACTGCCGGGAAAGTTCAAGCGGTTAACACTTGCCCCGGTGGCCAATACCAGTTGGTCGTAGTGCAACCGTTCTTCGCCAATCTCTAGAACTTTGTTTGCGGTATCGATACGATCAACCGTGGTGTGCGTGCGAATGGTCGCTTTTAATTGCTCGGCCATTTTTCCGGGGTCGCCCATCGATAGCGCATCGGCGTCCTTTCCCTTGGTAAACCCGGTTGATAGCATGGGCTTGGAGTAAGAATGCCCGTCATCCCGACTGATCATCACCAGCGCTTTATCAGGATTCAACTTTCTGAATTCTCGCGCCAGAGAATACCCTGCCAAGCCGGTGCCGATAATAATAAGGGGATGCGAGTCAGACATTACATTTCTACCATTTCGAAGTCTTCTTTTCCGACGCCGCAATCCGGGCAGATCCAGTCCTCGGGTACGTCTTCCCAAGTTGTGCCGGGCTCAATGCCATCATCGGGCCAGCCTTCTGCTTCATCGTAAATCAGGCCGCAAACTACACACTGCCACTTTTTCATAATGTACTACCTTTAATGTTGCCACCCTTCACGAAAGAGGGTTTTTCGATTGCTTTGCAGCGCGCACACGCTGTTTTTTCTCAGGGCGCTAATGTACCGAATACTTGCCGCAGGCACAATTGTTTAGAGCTAAGACTCTAATCCAGGCTTGGTTTGCTGTGCACTTTTTGTCTGGCTGGCTTAAACAGGCTGGTTGCACCTATGCTGCTTAGATATAATCGTGCATCCATTTACCTGTTAAGGACTTGCGTTGTTTATCCCTTCTCCGAGTAATTCTACCCTTTCTCCTACCGGGTTGTGGCGCAGTTACAGGCGTGTTCCTGCCAGTGTTCTGCCGCGTAGCTGGCACAAATGGGTATTAGACAAAGGCTCATTAACCAAGCGTTTACTTCAGGTTGCCAATGGCAGTTTTGAGGTCAGGTTGGTTACTAATGGGCGTGCCTTACCGCTATTACACGAGCGCCAGGCTTTGGCTTTGGGGGATCGACAGCAAGCATTAGTGAGAGAGGTGGAGTTGTGTTGTTTCGGTGAAGTCTGGGTTCAAGCCCGGAGTATCATCCCCTTCGCTACTTTGAGCGGTGAAGAGCGTCAGCTGCGCTATTTGGGAAACAAGCCGCTTGGCGCGTACCTGTTTCAGGCGGCGACCATGCGCCGAGAGAGAATAGAAATTGCAGCTTTTGGAGATAATGCCGAGCAAGTATTTTACGGTCGACGTTCGTGTTTTAGACTGCACGATAAGCCTTTATTGGTCAGCGAGGTATTTATGCCTGCGATTCTTGAAGCCGATGCGGCAGCCACACAGCGCTATGCATACGATTAAGAGAGCCTTAAGCAAATGCTATGTCACCTTACCTTCCCTAGATGGCAATTTAGATGGCGATAAAGAACAATGAATAGCGAGAAGCTGAATATGAAACCCTCTGCGAGCTGGATCGATTATCTTAAACTGGCACGTTTTGATAAGCCCATCGGAACCTTTCTGGTGCTTTGGCCGACATTATGGGCACTGTTCGCAGCGGCAGGGGGCATGCCCAGCACCAAGAATCTGCTAATTTTCATCCTGGGAGCGATATGTATGCGCGCGGCAGGTTGTGTGATCAATGATTACGCGGACAGAAATCTCGACGGGCACGTCGAGCGTACGCGTGAACGGCCTCTGGTAACAGGCAAGATCAGCAGCCAAAACGCACTCATCTTTTTTGGCCTGTTATGTCTTGCTGCGCTGGCATTGGTGCTACAGACCAACTCGTTGACCATCTATTTATCTTTTGGTGGTCT
>JBFJVR010000053.1:0-10389 GCA_041624095.1 Oleiphilaceae bacterium | reverse complement strand
ATGCGTGAAGCCTGCACCAGCCGTATGCTATGTTCTAGGACGGCCCCACGCTGCGAGGTATTGAGCAAGGCGCTCACGGCACCCAGTTTCGCTATTGCCGCCACACAAGCCAATAACTCTGGTCGGTTTTCCATGTTAATAGCGATCACGTCGCCTTTTTCCGTACCGGACTTCGCTAAATAATCTGCAATTCTGTTTACCCAGGCATTGAAGTCGCGGTAATTCATCGCCCGGCCTTCATACATGATGGCGAGACCATTTGGGTTGCCCTTAGCTGCTTTTTCCAAACAGAGGCCAAGACCCGCTTGCTGATCTGCCGTTTGACTCGCGACGAGATGCAAACCCCGGATTCGTTTGGGCAGGCCCGAAAAAAAGCGCGGCAAACGCGATAAAAACTTGGGCAGGGTGATAACTTCAGCTTCGGACATAGCAGCTCTCTTCGTTTCTAATACGCGGATTTATTTTTTTAATGCACTTGGCTAAGCTACAGAGGAGCTAGGAACAAAACTCATCAAGATACTGAGTCATTTCCTTTTCGATACGGGATTTGAAAGGCAGCAGCATAAACCCTAGCTCCATTTTTAGGTCCAGCTTTTGAGGCATGATGCTCATATACCCTTTCGCTCCGGAACCTTTGAACTTTACGGTTTCGTCTTCCCAATGGTATTTGACCCCAAACTTCTCTGCCAACCTAACGACTAATTCTTCGGCTGAGGCCTTCGCCTCTTCAACGTCGAGCGTATGCTCACGACTCATTCTTATTACGGCCATAATAACGACTAGGTCCTCTATCAGTCTGTACAACGCGGCACCCATCACCTGATATCTCTCGGACAGGGGTATGCCCACCTCAATGCTGCAATCAAAAGCATAGTAACCCGAAAAGGCACTTAGCGACAAAAACCGCTTTACCAAGTAATTGCGAAAACTGCCCATAGTCTTCCTTGGCCGCGGAGGTTAGAATAGGCGCAATTCAGATCCATAGCGAGTGCTTCATGTCAGAACACACCCCCGACAACTCTGCCGCAGCAACAGGCACACCCGAAGCGACTACACACTTCGGATTCACCGACGTCAAGGTAGAAGAAAAAGTCAGCAAAGTCGCCGATGTATTCCATTCCGTTGCAAGCAAATACGACATCATGAATGACCTGATGTCCTTTGGAGTACATCGAATATGGAAACGCCTGACAATCGAATCCAGTGGTGTACGCCCTGGCCATAAAGTGCTGGATATTGCCGGCGGTACAGGTGACCTGACCATGCAATTTTCTAAACGCGTCGGCGAGCGTGGCAAGGTCATTCTGGCAGACATCAATGCCTCCATGCTCAACGTTGGCCGCGACAGGCTGCTAGATAAGGGCTATGGCAGCAACATCAATTTTGTCCAGGCTAACGCCGAATGCCTGCCTTTCCCTGATAACCATTTTAACTGCGTTTCTATCGCCTTTGGCTTGCGCAACGTAACGGATAAAGAGAAGGCATTGGCCTCGATGACCCGCGTTTTGAAGCCGGGCGGGCGCCTCTTGATTCTCGAATTTTCCAAGCCGACTAACAGCCTGTTGAGCGATGCCTACGACAAGTACTCCTTCACCGCATTACCGCTGATGGGGAAACTAATCGCCAACGACAGTGAGAGCTACAAGTACCTGGCAGAATCCATTCGCATGCACCCCGATCAGGAAACCTTAAAAGATATGATGGAACATGCCGGTTTAGACAACTGCCGCTACCACAATATGACTGGCGGAATTGTCGCCCTGCATACCGGAGTTAAACCCTGAAATGGGCCTGCTAGACGCTTCGCTGGTTCGCAAACTGGCACCGGCACTCGAACATGCCATCAATATTGCCTTGTCGATGGATCCGGCATCCCGGAATCGTTTAAAGCCGCTTCAGGGCTGCGTACTTGAATTGCACTTTCTCAGCCTGAAGCAATCACTGTTCTTCGGCGCTGAAGACGGTAGAGTGGTCTTATACCCCACAGCCAAACAAGCCTCAGTGACACTTTCGGGAACCATCCCATCCTTCTTGAAGCTTGCTGCCAGCCAGAACAAAAGCGCGCTATTTAAAAGCCGCGAAGTCTCGCTGAGTGGCGACGCCGTGCGCGCGCAACAAATTCAGCAATTTGCCGCTGGCATAGACATAGACTGGGAAGGTTTACTCGCCGAGATAATTGGCGACGTGCCAGCGCATTTCGTGGGCTCGTCGATTAGACAAAGTCTCTCGTGGACTAAGCACTTGAGCGGCTCTCTGCGTCGCGACATCGAAGAATTCATCAAGTATGAGTTGCGTCTGTTACCCGGAAAAGCCCTAGGCAATAGTCAGTTCGATGCGATTGACCAGCTTCGCCTTGCTACTGACCGGCTCGAAGCCCGCATTAAAAAACTGGTCACCAGCGGAGCGCCTCACTAACCGTGCCGACCTATTGATTATGACTAAACTACGCCGCCTATTTGTTATTTTCTGGGTTATCAGCCGCTACCGGCTAGATGAGTTCATCCCGCTTGCGCCCTTGCCTGTCGGTTTACGCTTGTTATTTTTTTTAGCGCCGTGGCACGTTTTTCCAAAGCCGAAACTCTCGCGGGGAGAACGCATTCGCCAAGCCTTGGAAGCGCTGGGGCCAATCTACATTAAATTCGGCCAAATTCTCTCGACGCGCCGAGACCTGCTGCCGGATGACATCGCTGACGCCTTGAAAAATCTCCAGGACAACGTCGCTCCCTTCGACGGAGAAGAAGCCAAGCAGATAATCGAGCAAGCGCTGGGCGAACCTACCAGTCGTTTTTTTGCCGAGTTCAGTGTGACACCTCTGGCTTCAGCCTCCATCGCTCAAGTTCACGAAGCGCGTTTGATTAATGGCAAGGACGTTGTGGTAAAGGTGATCCGGCCCGGCATTCAGAAAACAATCAAGCAAGACATTTCGCTCATGCTGATTGTCGCGAACCTTCTGGAAAACTATTGGGAAGACGGCCCCCGCCTGCACCCGGTACAAATCGTTAAAGACTACGAAAAAACCATTTACGATGAACTCGACTTACAGCGTGAAGCAGCGAATGCCTCGCAATTACGCCGCAACTTCGCAGACTCTGAGTTGATTTATATCCCTGAAGTTTTCTGGGAGTATACCAGCAAGCGGGTCATGGTAATGGAGCGCATCTATGGCGTGCCCGTGGCGGATATTAAAGCCCTGGTAGAAGCCGGAGTCGACTTGAAGCTACTTGCTGAACGCGGCGTAGAAATATTCTTTACCCAGGTATTTCGAGACAGTTTCTTTCACGCTGACATGCACCCCGGCAATATATTTGTAGATGCATCCAAACCCCAAAACCCGCAATACATTGCAATTGACTTCGGCATCGTCGGCACCCTTACGCCAGAAGACCAGAATTACCTTGCACGTAACCTACTGGCATTTTTTCACCGAGATTATCGGCAAGTTGCGGAGCTGCACATTTCATCTGGATGGGTGCCTGAACATACCCGCGTCGATGAATTCGAGTCTGCAATACGTACCGTTTGTGAACCCATATTCGAACGCCCTCTAAAAGACATCTCCTTCGGACAGTTTCTATTGCGTCTGTTCCAAACTGCACGCCGCTTCAATATGGAAGTGCAACCGCAATTGGTATTATTACAAAAAACCCTGCTCAATATAGAAGGGCTTGGCAGGCAGCTATACCCCGATCTGGACCTGTGGAACACCGCCAAACCCTACCTTGAAAAATGGATGCGGCAAAAACTGGCTCCCCCCGGCGTATGGAAAAGCCTGAAGCAACAGTTTCCGGATTGGCTTGAACACTCTCCAGAAGTACCAAGGCTGCTTTTCGATGCAATGAACCAGATTAAGCATCTGGATACCCATAATCGTAAGCGCGTAGAGGAATATCAAGGCTTCAAACAGGCACTCGAAACACGCAGCAAGCGCAACCGTGACTACTTCATTGGCGCGCTTTGTTTGGCCGCGGGGCTGGTGATTAGTCAACCTGTAACATTACAATGGTTACAATCTCTTGGCTGGCAGACTATCGTTCCTGCTGCCATAGGCGCATACTTTATTACACGGGCCAGTGCCCGATAATTTTTTGTTAGACGTTTTTTCTTAGAGAGCACGGCATGTCAGCGGTATTAAACGAATTAAACAAGATACTGGAGCAACGCAAAAGCGCAGCGCCAGACTCATCTTATGTTGCCAGCCTTCATCACAAGGGCCTGAACAAGATTCTGGAGAAAGTAGGTGAAGAATGCACTGAAACCATACTCGCGGCAAAAGATGCCCAGCAGGACGCAGCACTAAAACAGGATCTGGTTTATGAAACGGCAGATCTGTGGTTTCATAGCCTGGTCATGCTGTCACATCTTGACCTGCAAGCAAGCGATGTTCTTGACGAACTGCAACGCCGTTTTAACCTTTCCGGCCTTGAAGAAAAAGCCGCCCGAAACAAACAGGAGTTATAGCATGGGAATCAGCCCTACCCAATTAATCATTATACTGGTGATCGTTGCCCTGATTTTTGGCACTAAAAAGCTGCGGAACATGGGCAGCGACTTAGGCGGAGCGGTTAAAGGCTTCAAAAAAGCCATGAATGATGACGAAAAGAAAGCCCTCGAAGAGCAAAAGCAGGCAGAGGTCATCGACGGTAAAGCAGAGAAAGTAGATGCCAGCCAAGCCGAAAACGATAAGGACAAAAAATAAGCACTCAGTCAGCCCTGTTATTGAGATAGTTTATGTTTGATATCGGATTTCTCGAGCTTGTCATTGTTGCCGTTATAGGCCTGCTCGTGCTTGGCCCGGAGCGTCTGCCTCATGCTGCCCGCGCAGCAGGAAAGTGGGTTGGCAAGGCGCGCCGTATGGTCAACCAGTTTTCACGAGAAATTGACCGCCAAATCGAAGCAGATGAAATTCGAGAAGAACTGCGGAAAAGTGGCCAAAGCCTGAACATCGAAGAAGACGTGCGCAACATACAGAGTACCGTCCAGTCTGCTTTAAACGAAGCAGAAAGCAATACCATCGGCCAAGTTAAAGCGGGCGCGCTTGACCAAGCCCAGGAGTTTGAGCCACTACCACGACAAGAGCCCGACAAAGCATTCGACGCGGAGCCTGCAGCACCGGTTTTGAATGAAAGCAAAGGCAGCTCCGACAAGAACAAGACCGCATGAGTAACGACACACCCAACCAGACTCCAGATAACCCCGTTGAGCAGGCGCAACCTTTGGTGCAACACCTGATCGAACTACGCAATCGCTTGCTCCATGCGGTTGCCGCCGTACTGATTATATTTCTAGGCCTTTACTACTTCGCAAATGACATCTATCTGATTGTTTCGGAACCATTGCGCAAGTTCATGCCTGAAGGCACCTCGATGATTGCCACTGATGTCGCCTCACCCTTTCTGACCCCCTTCAAGCTTACCTTTATGGTATCGCTATTCTTGGCGATGCCCTATGTGCTTTATCAGTTATGGCGTTTTATCGCGCCAGCGCTGTATGAGAATGAGAAACGCCTCGCGATGCCCCTGCTTTTTTCTAGCATAGTGCTGTTTTATGCCGGTATCGCTTTTGCGTACTTCGTGGTTTTCCCTCTGGTATTCGGTTTTTTTACCAGCGCCGGCCCCGAAGGAGTAACCGTAATGACCGACATCAGTCGCTATCTCGACTTTGTACTAAAGCTTTTCTTTGCCTTTGGGGCCGCTTTTGAAATCCCCATTGCGACGGTTATTCTTGTTGCCGCTGGTGCGACAACCACTGCGAGCCTGGTAGAAAAGCGTCCGTATCTGATTGTCGCCTGCTTTGTTATCGGCATGTTACTGACCCCGCCCGATGTTATTTCCCAAACCCTGCTAGCGATTCCTATGTGGATACTCTTTGAGCTAGGAATTATCTTTGCGCGACTGGTCGAAAAAGAACGCTTAAACGACGAACCGGACAGTAAGGACTAAGCTCTCCCGGGACTAAGCTCACTTCCACTAACTAACCGGCTGCTAAATTCGTAATGAACCTGCTACTCCTATTCCCCCAAAATATGCTTTCGGAAGATCAGGCAACAGTATCAGGCCGGCAATTGGAACATATGCACGCCACACTTAACGCCAAAGAAGGCGACCAGCTGACAGTAGGATTGGAAAATGGCGCCATGGGCAAAGCCTGCATTACCCAGCTGAATAAAAAAGAGGCCATATTACAGATCGACTGGAATGAGACTCCACTTCCTCCGTCGCTACCACTGAACCTTATCGTCGCTTTACCCCGCCCCAAAATGCTCAAGCGCATTATTCAGTCCTGCACCGCCTTAGGGGTAAAACAGATCTATTTTATCAACGCCTGGAAAGTTGAAAAAAGCTACTGGCAAAGCCCGTGGTTAAAAGATGAAAAAATACGAGACAACTGCATTCTTGGGCTTGAACAAGCAAAGGACACACGAATGCCGGCGGTGCACCTGAGAAACAGATTCAAGCCTTTTGTCGAAGACGAGTTACCGGCAATAGCTGAGGACTCACATAAACTGATCGCACACCCGGGTGTGCCGCATGCCTGCCCTGTGGGGCTTAACCGAAAATGCACCCTGGCGATTGGCCCCGAAGGCGGCTTTACCCCCTATGAAGTAGGAAAGTTTCAGGAATGCGGATTCGAAGCCGTGCATTTAGGGCCGAGAATATTACGCGTAGAAACTGCTGTGACCGCGCTACTTGCACGCTTATTCACCTAGATAGCGAGACAACACGCAGCTTTATAAGCCCATGGCTCGCCGTACGATCTGCTTCTTGACCAGGCTTTGACGATCGACCCAAGCCAGGCCGACATTCCGCGCCAGTCTCACCAGCGGATTGGACTGCTCAAATATCCGCTTGAAGCCTTCCATAAGCCCCATCATCATTAAGTTCTCCCCTTGTCGCTCTCGCTGATAGCGACGTAACAGAACCGGATCGTTGATGGCAATGCTTCGGTCCTGCGCCTTGTGCAACAGCCCGCTCAGCGCCTCGACATCTTTAAATCCGAGATTCACCCCTTGACCGGCAAGAGGGTGGATTACATGGGCCGCGTCGCCCAACAGCACAACTGAACCTTTAATATAGTCCTTGGCATGCCGCTGCCTGAGTGGAAACGAAAAACGCTTCGATACTGCAATGACGCCGCCGAGAACATGCTCGGTTTCTAAACCCAGCGCCGCGCAAAAGGCTGCGTCATCCATCGCCATTAATTCGTCTGCCCGCTCTAGAGACGCCGACCAGACTAAAGAGCAAAAACGCCCACTCCCATTGCTGTCCATCAAGGGTAACAGGGCGACCGGGCCACTTTCACTGAAGCGCTGCCTTGCAGTCAACTCATGCGCCTTCTCGGTTTGCAGCGTGCACACAATTGCGCGGTGATCGTAATCCCATTCACGGGTCGGAATGGATAACAGGCTTCGCACTGACGAATTTGCACCATCGGCTGCCGCCAACAGACTGCATCTCAACTCACGGCCGTCATCCAAGACAATAAATTGCCCACTATCCATGCCTTCCCGCTTAAGGGGAGTAACCGAGGTAATCTTATGACCACTGATCAGATCTACATTAGATAAGCAACGGATCTGACGAAGTAATGCCTGCAGCACAAGCTTGTTTTCGACGATATAACCAAGCTCTGAGCAAGCCAGAGACTGCGCGTCAAACTCTATGTGCTCGGTGCCAAGTGCATCCCAAACCCGCATCGCGCGATAGGGCTGCGCATAGCTCGCAATGTTCTGCCACGCTCCAGCCTGCTGCAAAAATTTAACCGAACGGGGCGTCAAGGCACTCACCCGCGCATCGAAGTCATCGAGCGCAATGCGAGGTGCCTGGCCACCCTCATTACTATCAACTGGCTGCGCATCTACCAGCGCTATAGACAACGGCAAGTCAGCCAGGTGGGCAGCGAGAGAGGCACCAACCAAACCAGCGCCTGCAATGATCAGGTCATACTGCTTATCACAGGCCATTACGACACCTCAATATCGGGAATATAATCAGCCATTCCCATGGCCTGCTCACAGAACATCATTTTGATCAGCGGTGTATTGTCCAAGGCCACCAGCCCCAGCTCACGCACCCAGTCAAGCAGAGGAATACGCTGTGCAAACACCTCAATCAACTGATCACTGAGTGCAACAGTTTTGCGCTGATCTGCACGATGCGCCGTCATGGCTCTTTGTAACCCTTGCAGAGAACCTATGTCTGCTGTATCGCGAACTTGCCGCAACCCGCCTAACAGTCTGGCTACCCCCCTTAATGCCAGGTTAAAGCCCTGCCCGGCTACAGGGTGCAGGCTGTGGCTCGCATTCCCCAACAGCACCACTCCCTGACGACATTGTTCCGTGGCTTGAATTAGCTTAAGCGGATACTGACTGCGCTGACTCACTTTGACCAGGCGGCCCAAGCGGTCACCAAAGGCCTCTTGGAGCGCCTGTAAAAATGCCTTGTCTGGCATATCCATATAGGCCTGAATCGCTTCGCTACTGTGCGTCCAGACAAGAGACGAACACCGTGTATTTAAAGGTAGCATGGCAATAGGGCCAGACTTCGAGAAGCGCTCATAGGCAACCCCCTCATTGGGTTCCGAGGTCTCTATGTTGGCGATCAGGGCGTGCTGATGGTAGATTTTGGAATCATAGTCGATACCCAAGAGGCTAGCGGTAGTTGATTCGCTGCCATCCGCCACGACCAAAAGGCGGGTCGTCACCACTGCGGGGCTCCCCTTGCCATCGTCAATTGTCACACGAGTGCAGCCCTCGGCGGGCTCGATTTTCACCACGCGAGCCGGAGCGCATATCCGGGCGTCGCTTGTTTCGAGCGATGAAAGCAGTACCTGCCCCATTAGCTGATTGGGTACGACGTAACCCAAGGCATCCTGAGCTAGCTCTTCACTAGAAATCTGCGTCGTACCAAGTCGACCCTGCTCCGATACATGCACCCGCTTAATGGCCATCGACTTAGTTTCGAGCTGAGACCATATTCCCAGTTGGCTTAGAATGCGGCAGCTCCCCCACGAGACAGCGGTAGACCTCGCGTCGAAGCTCGGCGTATATACCCGAGCCTTGTCCAGAGGAAAAGCTTCAACTATCAGCACACTAAGGCCCAGTCTGGACAGCCCTAGCGCGGTCGAGGCACCTATCATTCCCGCCCCGACTACAATCGCATCTACGCATTGACCGGACTCCATACCAAGAAAAGGCTGCGACATCTTACTTTCCAGCCGCCATTAGTTGCTCAATCTCGTTAATTTCCTTGGGCACCGAATGGCTCAATATCTGACAGCCCTTCGACGTCACTAATACGTCATCTTCAATTCGTACGCCGATACCCCGCCATTTTTTATCTACCTTGCTATCATCAGGCGAAATATATATGCCCGGTTCAACCGTCATCACCATACCTGGTTCGAGCACACGCCACTCTCCACCGACCTTGTACTCACCAACATCATGTACGTCGAGCCCTAGCCAATGGCCTGTGCGGTGCATATAAAACTTTTTGTACGCTTCTTTATCAATGAGTTCCTTCAGCTCACCCGACAACAGACCAAGCTCTATCAGGCCTTGGGTGATTACTTCTACCGCAGCTTCGTGTGGGTGATTCCAGTGATTCCCGGGTTTTACCATCGCAATCGCAGCTAATTGTGCATCCAACACGATCTGGTAGATCGCGGCCTGTTCTTTACTGAACACGCCGTTTACCGGAAAAGTACGCGTAATATCCGAGGCGTAAGCATGCAGCTCGCAACCTGCGTCAATTAACACCAGGTCTCCATCGCGGAGCACTTCATTATTGTCTATGTAGTGCAAGATGCAGCTGTTTTTTCCACCACCAACAATTGCCGGGTAGGCTTGAAACCGCGCGCCCTGAGTCATGCAGTGGTGCAAAATAGCGGACTCTAGATGATATTCGCTCAAGCCCGGTTTACAGACCTGCATCGCCTTGATATGCGCCTGGGCACTTATCTCCGCGGCTTCAGACATAAGTTTAATTTCTGCAGGACTTTTGAATAAGCGCAATTCATGCAAAGGATGCTCAAGCGCAACGAACTCTCCGGGTGGGTGTGCACCACTCCGAACCTTGCTGCGTATGACGTTGATCCACTCCATCACCCGGCTGTCGAACTGGGCATCCAGCCCCATTGAGTAGAACACCTTGTCGGTGCCTTCTATCATACCAGGCAGGATCTCGTCGATATCGCCAATCGGAAAGGCATCATCAAAACCAAGCAGCTCAGTTACCCGCTCTGGCCCGGCTATGTAACCGTCCCACATTTCTTTATCGGGGTTGCGCTCCCGGCAAAACAGGATGCTTTCTCCGTGCTCTCGCCCCGGAATAATAACCAGCACGGCTTCTGGCTCCGCAAAGCCACTCAAATAGTAAAAGTCGCTGTCCT
>JBFJVR010000052.1:0-10406 GCA_041624095.1 Oleiphilaceae bacterium | reverse complement strand
GACGAAGCGCAAGAGCCAGAGCCAGAGGTTCGTCCTGACGCTTCTGTGGGTGGTCCTGCAAAAGATCACTAAATCCAAATTGGTTCTTTGGGGTGCGAAATTGTCGCACCCTTTTTGTTTGTGTTGAACGCGTGCTTTACGTTGCTTGGTTCGCGTTGCTGGTAGGGTAAGGAAATTGTTTAAGTTCGGCGGCAAATCACTGGATTTAGATTCATCGCAGTTGATGGGGGTCTTGAATGTCACGCCTGATTCGTTTTCGGACGGTGGGTGCTTCCGAGAGCTTGACGCTGCTTTGCGTCAGGCTGAAGCGATGCATGAGGCGGGTGCCAGTATTATCGACGTAGGGGGTGAATCTACCCGGCCTGGTGCGACCAAGGTTTCGCTGCAGGAGGAGTTGGATCGAGTTTGTCCGGTTGTCGAGCGTATCGCTGCGTCGCTTGATGTGGTGGTGTCGGTCGATACCAGCACTCCTAAAGTGATGAGTGCCTCGATTGCATGTGGCGCAGGTATGATCAACGATGTGAGAGCCTTTACTCGTGAGGGTGCTTTAGAGGCGGTGCGTTCCGAAGATGTGGCCTTGTGTTTGATGCATATGCAGGGTGAGCCAGATACGATGCAGCAGCGCCCGAGCTACGCCTCGGTGGTGGATGAGGTCTATGATTTTATTAAATTGAGGTCCGAAGCCTGCGTTGTTTCAGGTATTGCGGCTTCTCGTTTGTTGATTGACCCTGGCTTCGGTTTTGGTAAGCGTCTGGAGCATAACTTGCTGCTGCTAAAAGAGTTGGCGAGCTTTAAGCGCTTAGGTTTTCCGCTTTTGGTGGGGCTGTCCAGAAAGTCGATGCTAGGTACAATTTTAAATAAAGAGGTTGATCAGCGCCTATTTGGCAGTGTCTCGGCCGCGGTGATTTCAGTAATGAATGGTGCGAATATTGTGCGCGTGCACGATGTTCAGGAAACACGAGATGCCCTGTTGGTAGCCGACGCAGTTCGGCAGGTGGCGTTGGTATAGATGGAGAAGGAAATGGCAGCACGAAAGTATTTCGGAACAGACGGCATTCGCGGTCGCTTGGGCCAAGGGGCGATTACGCCTGAATTTATGCTTAAGCTCGGTTGGGCGTGTGGACAGGTGTTTAAAAAGTCTGGTTCACGAAACCGGGTGATCATAGGTAAGGATACGCGTATTTCTGGTTACCTGTTTGAGTCTGCACTTGAGGCGGGTTTGTCTGCTGCAGGTGTTGATGTCAGGTTGTTGGGGCCGATGCCGACCCCGGCTGTTGCCTACTTGACTCGCACCTACCGCGCCAATGCAGGTATCGTGATTAGCGCCTCGCACAACCCTTTCCAGGATAACGGTATCAAGTTTTTCTCCTCGCAGGGGATGAAGCTGGACGATGCGGTGGAGTTAGAAATTGAGTCTTGGCTCGAGAAAGATCTCGACGTTGTGGCGCCACATTTACTAGGTAAAGCCAAGCGTATTGATGATGCAGTTGGTCGCTATGTTGAATTTTGCAAAAGTACGATTCCCTCGAGTATGTCCTTAGATGGTATGAAGGTTGTGCTGGATTGCGCGCATGGTGCAACCTATCAGGTGGCGCCTTATGTATTTCGCGAGCTGGGCGCGGACGTAGAGTCGATTGGTGTTTCGCCAGATGGTTTGAATATCAATGAAGGCGTTGGTTCTACCAGTCCGCAAAAGCTGGTTGAGAAAGTTCTCGAAGTGGGTGCTGATTTTGGTATTGCCTTTGATGGTGATGGTGATCGAGTCATCATGGTGGACCACAAAGGCGAGGTGCTCGACGGTGATGAACTGATTTACATTATTGCGCGTGATCGGCAGCGAACCGGTCGACTGGTGGGTGGAGTTGTCGGTACGCAAATGACTAATTTTGGTGCTGAAATGGCTTTCGCGGAGCTGGATATTCCATTTGTTCGTGCCAAGGTGGGCGACCGTTACGTTATGGAGCAGTTAAAACAGCGCGATTGGTTATTGGGCGGAGAGGGTTCAGGTCATATTGTTTGTTTCGATAAGGCGAGTACTGGGGATGGAGTGGTGTCGGCGCTGCAAGTCCTTATTGCCATGTGGAATGAGCGGTGCAGTCTGCATGAGCTGAAATCGTCGATGACAAAATTGCCTCAGGTACTGAAGAATGTTCGTATCAAGGAGAAAACCGACCCGATGTCTCACAAGGCGATTGCGGCGGCAGTTGACGATCAGTCTGCCCGGCTCGAAGGTCAGGGTCGAGTGCTGTTGAGGGCCTCGGGTACTGAGCCCTTGATTCGAGTGATGGCCGAAGGAACCGACAGTGCTTTGGTGAATGCCGTGGTAGATGATTTGGTGTCTGTCGTGTCGGAAGCCATTGGTTGAAAATAAGCTGGCGTAAAAGGCCAATTATGGTCTTGTAACCAAGGCATATCTCAGTTAGTATTTGCGCCCTTCGAGAGGGCTGGTGTCAGGTATGCGGCGCAAAATTGTAGCTGGAAACTGGAAAATGAACGGGTCATCAGAGATGATTGATGGCTATGTTCGCGAGCTAAAAGTACGTGTTTCGGCTTGGTCCGAAGAGGTCGAGACAATACTGGCGCCTCCGTCGCTTTACTTGCCGCAGTTGAAGCGCGCAGTCGAGGGTTTGCCCATCGGCCTTGCGGCGCAAAATGTTGCGGCGACAGTCGCTGGCGCATTTACCGGTGAAGTGTCTGCTGAGATGCTCGCAGACGCTGGTTGCAAGTGGTGTTTGATTGGCCACTCCGAGCGGCGGGCTTTATTTGCGGAAACTGATGCGCAAATAGTAGAAAAGGCGAAGCGCTTGCTAGAGGTGGGTATAAATCCCATTCTTTGTGTGGGTGAGACGCTAGCGCAGCGCGAGCAGGGAGAAGCTCAGAGTGTCGTTGCTGGGCAGTTGGAAGAAGTGCTTAAGGTTTTTGATGAGGCACAGCTGGCAAAATTAGTAGTCGCTTATGAGCCTGTATGGGCGATAGGCACCGGAAAGACCGCAAGTCCTGAGCAAGCTCAGGAAATGCACGCGTTTATACGTAGCTGTGTGGCGAAAACATCGGCCGCGCTGGCGGCAGAGTTGAGTATTTTATATGGCGGGAGCGTTAATGCTGAAAATGCAGCGACGTTATTCGCGCAACAAGATATAGATGGCGGCCTTATAGGCGGTGCATCGTTAAAGGCGGATGCGTTTGCGCGTGTTCGCGAAAGTATGGGTTAATGTTATGGAATGGTTAGAGACCGCAGTTGTTGTTGTGCATATTTTGGTTTCACTGGCGCTTGTTGGTCTGGTGTTGCTGCAACAGGGTAAGGGTGCTGAAGCGGGTGCCTCGTTTGGTGGTGGTGCATCGCAAACTGTATTTGGAAGTCAGGGTAGTGGCAGCTTTTTGACCAAATCTACTTCCTATTTGGCGTTTATATTTTTTGTGACCAGTATTTCCTTGGCAGTCTTGGCTAAGCAGAAAGCAGAGGTTGCGGGAGCGGATGTAGGCGGGCTTGCGCCGATCCCGGTTGCAGAAGAGCAAGCTGAGGCTCCGGTTGAGCTGGAAGCTGCAGATCCAGTGATTAAAGAAGATGCTGCGCCTGAGCTGGAATAAGCGGGTAGTTGGTATTTGAAGGTTTTTGTTGCCCAAGTGGTGGAATTGGTAGACACGCTATCTTGAGGGGGTAGTGGCGTAAGCCGTGCCGGTTCAAGTCCGGCCTTGGGCACCAAATTTAAAAAGCCTGCAATTTTTTATTGCAGGCTTTTTTGTTTATGAGTTGACCCCTGCGAGCTGGGTGAATATAATGCGCCCCTTGAATAGGAGTGGTTTTGGCAGCCTCTTAGGCAGTTGAAATCTGAGCCGGATAAACGCTCACTGGGTTTGCGCAGTTCTCCGTACTGAAATCTTGCAAGAAGCCCCTCATGTAGGGGCTTTTTAGTAGTGATGGGCTTTATGCCCATTTTTTGTTTGTGGCAGAACTTTTCGGTGCTGTGTCCAACCTGCAGCGGTGTTACTGTGTTGCTCATCCGGCGATCATTAAACGCTAATTACGGTATAACCATTGTCAGCTAAGAAAAAATTACTTGAAGAAATGATACGCCCTGTAGTTGAGGGGCTTGGCTATGAGTGCTGGGGCATTGAATATGTTTCCCAGGGGCGGCATAGCATTTTGCGTGTGTATATAGAGAGCGTGTTGACTGAAGAGGCGAAAGCCCAGCTGGAGTCACAGGTGCCGGCAACGGAAACTGAAAACACAGAAGATGCCTTGCCGGGCATGCCAGAAAAAGAAAGCGGTATTGAACTGGCCGACTGCGAGAAAGTCAGCCGTCAGTTGAGTGGTGTGCTCGATGTTGAGGACCCCATTACCGGTGACTATACCCTCGAAGTGTCTTCCCCAGGCATGGATAGACCACTTTATGAATTGAGCCATTACGAGCGTTTTAAAGGGCATCATGTAGCCTTGAAGTTGCGCATGCCGTTTGAAGGTCGGCGCAAGTTCAGCGGTGTTCTGAATGGTGTAGAAGGAAGTGACGTGATTTTATTGGTGGATCAGGAAGAGTATCTGTTTCCATTGGAAGGTATCGAAAAAGCGAATGTCGTACCGCAATTTGATTGAATTTGATTATTGGAGCAAGTGACGCGATGAACAAAGAAATATTGCTGGTGGTTGAAGCAGTTTCAAATGAAAAAGGCGTAGATAAAGACGTTATATTTGAGGCTATTGAGCTTGCTTTGGCGACGGCGACGAAGAAGCGTTATGAGGAAGAAGAAAACGCAGACATTATCGTCAACATTGACCGTAAAACTGGAGAGTACGAGACATTTCGCCGCTGGCTTATTGTAGATAACGATGCCGTGCCCGGTTTGGGAACCGAATTAACCATGCAAGAAGCGATGGAGATCAATACCGAGCTTAAGCCGGGAGATATCCATACCGAACAAGTTGAGTCTGTGGCCTTTGGCAGAATTGGCGCGCAAGCGGCGAAGCAGATCATCGTGCAAAAGGTTCGCGAAGCCGAGCGTGAAAAAATCGTTGATGGTTACCGCGATAGAGTAGGCGAACTGGTTTCAGGTACGGTCAAAAAAGTAACGCGAGATAACGTTATCGTTGATTTGGGTAACAATGCCGAAGCCTTGTTGCCACGTGAAAACCTGGTCGCTCGCGAAGTATTTCGTATGGGTGACCGTGTTCGTGCATTGCTCGAAGAGATCCGGGTCGAAGTACGTGGGCCGCAACTGATTTTGAGCAGAACATCGCCGAAAATGCTGATCGAACTGTTTCGCATTGAAGTTCCCGAGATTTCGGAAGAGGTAATTGAAATTCGCGGTGCAGCGCGTGACCCTGGTTCGCGTGCAAAAATCGCTGTTAAAACCAACGACAAGCGCATTGACCCCGTTGGTGCGTGCGTAGGTATGCGTGGAGCACGGGTACAGGCTGTATCTGGTGAGCTGGGCAATGAGCGCATTGATATTGTGCTTTGGGATGATAACCCTGCTCAATTGGTAGTGAACGCAATGGCGCCGGCGGAAGTTGCCTCGATCGTTGTGGATGAAGATACCCACTCGATGGATGTCGCTGTTGCTGCCGAGAATCTCGCCATTGCAATTGGGCGTTCCGGGCAAAACGTGCGTTTGGCAGCTGACCTGACGGGTTGGGAATTGAACGTTATGACCGAGGAAGAAGCCGGCAAGCAGCAAGAAGAAGAGGTCAGCAAATATGTTGATTTGTTCATAGAAAAGCTGGATGTAGATGAAGATCTGGCGACCGAGCTGGTAAATGAAGGTTTCACGACACTTGAAGAAGTAGCGTATGTTCCTTTGGAAGAAATGCTGGCGATAGATGCCTTTGACGAAGAGATCGTCGAAGAGTTACGCCGACGTGCCAAAGATGCGCTGTTGAATCAGGCCTTGGCATCGGAAGAGCAGCTCGAAGGAAAAGAGCCTGCCGAAGATTTGTTGAATATGGAAGGTATGGATCGTCACTTGGCCTTGGTGTTAGCCAGCAAGGGTATAGAGACCATGGAAGATCTTGCTGAGCAGTCTATTGATGACTTGATGGATGTTGAAGGGATGGACGAAGAGCGCGCAGGACAGTTGATTATGACTGCTCGCGCACCATGGTTTGAAGGCCAAGAATAAGTAACGACAGGATTCAGGAGAAACAATCATGTCAGAAGTAACTGTCAAACAGCTGGCAGAGGATATCGGAGCTCCAGTCGAAAGACTGTTGAAGCAGATTAATGATGCCGGCCTCAAGCAGCGTAGCGAAAGCGAAATGGTTTCTGATGAAGAGAAGAAAGAGCTTCTCTTGTACTTGAAGCGAAGCCACGGCGAACAAGAAGCCGAGCCAAAGAAAATCACACTGAAGCGTAAAACTACCTCGACCTTGAAAATGTCGGGTGGCCAGGGCAAAACCAAAACAGTTAACGTTGAGGTGCGCAAAAAACGCACATACGTTAAGCGCCCTGAAATGTCGGTTGAGATGGAGCGCAAGAAGAAGGAAGAAGAGGAGCAAGCAGCGAAGCTAGCGGCCGAAGAAGCAGCGCGCCAAGCTGAAGAAGCGAAACGTTTGGAAGAGGAAGCGGCGAAAGCAGCTGCCGCCGAAGCCGAAAGTAAGCCTGCCTCAGAAGCCAAAGCACAGCCAGCAGTCGTTCCTGTTGTTGATCCTGCTGCGGTGCCGCCAGCTCCAGAGAGTGATGCTAAGAACAAAAAACGTCACAGCAAGAAAAAGTCGCATGGTGAAGATTTTGATGACGATGGCAAGCCGAAAAAGCATGTTAAGTCTGCAGGCCATAGAGGGCCTCGTCCTCGTGATGAAGACTTTGTTGCTGCGATCGTGGTCGATGAGGAAGAAGAAGTCGCGCCGCGTAAGCTGAAAGCGAAGAAGAAGAAAATCAAGAAAACACATGCCTTTGAGAAGCCAAGTGCGCCAGTGGTCCGAGAGGTCGCGATTGGCGACACCATCGTGGTTAGTGAGTTAGCTGACAAGATGTCGCTGAAAGGCGCTGCCGTCGTGAAGACCCTGATGGGGATGGGCGTGATGGCTACGGTTAATCAGGCAATCGATCAGGAAACTGCAACGCTAGTTGTTGAAGAGCTGGGGCATAAAGTCCGCTTGATTCAAGAAGACGCTCTTGAAGACGAAGTCATTCACAGTATTGATTACGAAGGTGAAGAAACGCCGAGAGCGCCGGTTGTCAGTGTCATGGGTCACGTTGACCATGGTAAGACCTCGCTGCTTGATTACATTCGTCGCGCCAAAGTGGCAGCCGGTGAATCAGGGGGTATTACCCAGCACATCGGCGCTTACCATGTAGAAACCGATCATGGCATGATCTCTTTCCTTGATACGCCTGGTCACGCCGCGTTTACTGCAATGCGAGCGCGCGGAGCACAGTGCACCGACATCGTTATTCTTGTCGTAGCCGCGGATGATGGTGTAATGCCGCAAACCGAAGAAGCCGTGCAGCACGCGCGTGCAGCGGGCGTGCCTATCGTGGTGGCGGTGAATAAGATGGATAAAGAAGAAGCCGACCCGGATCGTGTTAAGAACGAGCTGGCTGCAAAAGATGTTATTCCTGAAGATTGGGGTGGCGATGTCCAGTTTGTGCCTGTGTCGGCGCATACGGGTGAAGGAATCGACGCCTTATTGGATGCCGTATTGTTGCAATCCGAAATACTTGAACTTAAAGCGGTCAAAAATGTTCCCGCCAAAGGTGTAGTTGTTGAATCGAGCCTCGATAAAGGTCGTGGTGCTGTGGCGACTGTGCTCGTTCAAAACGGAACCTTGAATCAGGGCGATATTGTGATTGCCGGCCAGTTCTATGGTCGCGTACGCGCTATGCTGGATGAAGCCGGTCGACCTGCGAAAGAAGCGGGCCCGTCGATTCCGGTGGAGATTCTTGGTCTGAACGGTACGCCGGATGCAGGTGACGACTTTGTTGTGGTTACCGACGAGCGCAAGGCGCGAGAAGTGGCGCAAGCACGAGCAGATAAAAGCCGTAAAGATCGCTTGCAGCGTCAGCAGGCCGCCAAGCTTGAAAATATGTTCGAGAACATGGGTTCCGATGAGGTTAAAACGCTCAATATCGTACTTAAAACCGATGTGCGCGGGTCACTTGAAGCCCTAACTGCCGCCTTGGCCGAGATTGGTAATGAAGAAGTTCAGGTTAAGATCGTATCTAGCGGCGTAGGTGGTATTGCCGAAACAGATGCAAACCTGGCTCTGGCAACAAACTCGGTAATTATTGGTTTTAATGTAAGGGCTGATGCTTCAGCGCGCAAAGTGGTTGAGGAAGAAGGTCTGGATCTACGTTACTACAGCGTGATCTATGAAATTATCGACCATGTTAAGCAAGCGCTTACGGGCATGTTGGCACCTGAGTTCAAGGAAGAGATCGTAGGTATAGCTGAAGTACGTGACGTATTTAAGTCGCCTAAATTCGGCCAAGTAGCGGGTTGTATGGTGCTTGAAGGTACGATCTACCGTAACAAGAAGATCCGCGTATTGCGTGATGATATTGTTATTTTTGAAGGTGAACTTGAGTCGCTGCGTCGCTTTAAAGATGATGTCAATGAAGTTCGTTCGGGTACCGAGTGTGGTATAGGGGTGAAGAACTACGACGTCAAAGTGGGCGACAAGATTGAAGTCTTCGACAAGGTTTCTGTCGAACGTACTTTAAGCTAGCAAGCACAGCGCCCTGATGCCTTCAGGGCGCTCAACGAATTATTTTGTGGTAAACAGATAACATGGCAAGAGAGTTTAGTCGTACTGCACGCATTGCCGATCAGATCCAGAGAGATCTGGCCGAACTGATTCGCTCATCTCTTAAAGATCCTCGAATCGGGATGGTGACGGTGAATCAAGTGGAAGTAGCGCGTGACCTTGGCTATGCCGATGTATATGTCACGCTGCTAACCATCGAAGATCTAGCTGCAGATGATGAGCAAGTCAAATTGACTATTAAGTTACTTAATGGCGCTGCGGGCTTTTTGCGCAGTGAGCTGGGGCGGGCTATAAAGCTTCGAACTATCCCCCAATTGCGCTTTCATTTTGATGCCTCAGTACGCCATGGCAGACAGTTGGATCAGCTGATCACTCAGGCGCGGCGTAAGGATGAGTCCTATGCGGGTGCGCGCCAAGAAGATGAACAAGAGAAGCCGAAGGGCGGCGAATAAGCTTGGCGAGAAGGAGAAAAGGCAGGCCACTTAATGGTGTGTTGCTGCTGGACAAACCTCAAGGCATGACGTCTAACTTTGCGTTACAGAAAGTCAGGCGTTTATTCGGTGCACAAAAGGCTGGCCATACAGGTGCGCTCGACCCGCTTGCTACCGGTGTATTGCCTATCTGCTTCGGCGAAGCGACGAAATTCTCCAAATACTTATTAGATGCCGATAAAGGCTACTTCACCACGGCGACGCTGGGCGAAATTAGAAATACCGGCGATAGCGACGGAGAGCTTGTTAGTCAGCACGAGGTGCCTATCGTCTCAGACGAGGTCTTAGAGGCTTTGTTATGCGAGTTTCGAGGCAGTTTGAATCAGGTTCCGTCGATGTTTTCGGCGCTTAAGTATCAGGGGCGACCGTTATACGAGCTGGCCCGGCAAGGTATCACCATCGACCGCCCCGCACGCCCCATCACGATCAAACGGCTAGAACTTACAGCGCGGCGAGAGAAAGCGCTGGATCTAACTGTTGAATGCAGCAAAGGAACCTATATTCGTTCACTTGTTGAAGATATTGGTGCAGAGCTGGGCTGCGGAGCACATGTTTCGATGCTAAGGCGTTTCAAGGCCGGGCATTTTGCGCTCGATGACACGGTAAAGCTAAAAGAACTGGAAAGGATCGCTGAGGAAAAAACTGAAAATTGGAGCGAGTTGGACCAATTTATTCGGGCAACAGACTGTTTATTGCCGGAAATGCCAAAAGTTTGCGTAAATAATGAGCTTTCAAGGTCGATATTACACGGCCAAGCAGTTAGAATAGCCGACTTCGAAAAAACGGGCTTGTGTCGTTTGTATGTTTCATGCCTTAACGAAGCGCCAGAAAACGAAGGCGAACAACAGTTTGCCGGTGTTGCAGAACTGGATGAATCAGGTTTGTTAACGCCCAAACGCCTGGTGAATTTTTCGGAGCAAGACTAAGCGTTCAACGAGCGCGAGTCGGACTTATTTATAGGGTAGTGGCTGTACATATGCGCGGTTACTGCCGTTTTATGGTTAGCATATTGAGGAAAAAACTATGGCGATGAATGCCGAAGAAAAAGCAAAAGTAGTAAGTGAATATCAACGAGCTGAAGGTGATACAGGTTCTCCTGAAGTTCAAGTAGCCTTGTTGACCACTAACATCAACAAGCTGCAATCACACTTTAAAGGTAACAGTCACGACCACCACTCACGTCGTGGTCTGATTCGTATGGTTAACCAGCGTCG
>JBFJVR010000051.1:0-10529 GCA_041624095.1 Oleiphilaceae bacterium | reverse complement strand
GCTGGAAGAAGCGCAGGCTTTACAGCAGCTAAACGTGGCATCCCAGCCCGAAGGCACGCTGGGTGAACGAATGGCACATGCGTTCGTTGAGGGGCTCAAGCGCTACAACAAGGTGATCATCGTTGGCAGTGACTGCCCGCTGGTTGATGCAGCTTATCTTCGCATGGCGGAGCAACAGCTCGATGAACGAGATCTGGTTTTTGGGCCAGCAGAAGATGGTGGCTACGTATTGATTGGTGCATCACGCTTTACCTCCCGCTTATTCAATGATGTGGCATGGGGCAGCTCGAGCGTGCTCTCGCAAACCATAGCAAACGCCGAGCGTGAGCATTATGCTTATGCGTTATTGCCGGAGTCCTGGGATGTGGACGATATAAGTGATTATAGGCGCTGGTTAGAACTCGAAGACGATCGCAGTAACGGTCAAAGTACAGAGTGAAGTACTGGGTGTTTTTCTGGCACGCTATGTGCTGCGGGTCTAGACTAAATAGAATAGTCAAATTTATGGCAGAATGCCGGGAGTAGATATGTCACTTTTTAGCGCTAAGCATATTCAGTTTCAAAAGCAGGTGCACGAAGAATGCCCCGCTTACGGAGTTGCTTCGCAAGTATTCGCTCCGATGGTGTCTGAACTCATTAATGCAAATCAGGTCAAAACGCTGCTCGACTATGGTTCCGGTCAGGGTTCGGTCCCACAAAACCTGGAGCTCAATCATCGCATAGATGTGCAGCTATATGACCCCGCCATCGAAAAGTTCGAGGACTCGCCAAACCCGGCTGAGATGGTCATTTGTCTCGACGTACTGGATGCAGTTGAACCTGAATGCATTGACGCGATACTGGATGACATTAAGCGCCTGACTAACAAAATTGCCTTTTTGTCGATCAATACCAAGGTACGTGAAGACCTTCAGGTACCAGACGCCACTCAACGCGAATTGAAACAGGTTGAATGGTGGCTCCCTAAACTCATGGAACGCTTTGAGCTGCATTATTTTTCGCGTATCGATAACGGCTTTGTTGTAGTGCTTAAAGCTACTGCCGAAGCACCGCTGCAATGAGCGCCTGATAATGATTCTGCTCGTAAACCTTGGTTTGATCGAAAATACGTTTTATCTGGTCGACAGGCTGTGTGGAGGCCAATATGTTTGATGACGCATCAATTTTAATTACCGGTGGCACCGGCTCGTTTGGCAAAAAATACACCGAAACGATACTCAAACACCATAAGCCAAGACGTTTGATCATCTATTCTCGTGATGAGCTCAAGCAGTATGAGATGCAGCAAACTTACAATGCCAAGTGCATGCGTTATTTCTTGGGTGATGTGAGAGATATTGACCGTCTAAAGCAGGCAATGAATGGCGTCGATTACGTGATTCATGCGGCCGCGATGAAGCAGGTTCCAGCAGCGGAATATAACCCGATGGAATGTATTAAAACTAATATTCATGGCGCCGAAAACGTCATCAAGTCTGCGCTCTCAGCTAACGTCAAAAAGGTAATCGCTTTATCAACAGACAAAGCCGCCAACCCGGTAAACCTTTATGGCGCAACGAAGCTTGCGTCAGATAAACTTTTCGTAGCTGCGAATAATGTCTCTGGTGGCCATCACACGCGTTTCTCTGTCGTAAGATATGGCAATGTTGTGGGTTCGCGTGGTTCTGTCGTGCCGTATTTCAGACAGTTGTTAGAGCAGGGCGCAACGGAATTACCTATAACCGACGAAGGCATGACGCGGTTTTGGATCACCTTGCAGCAGGGGGTAGATTTTGTGCTGAAAAACTTTCAGCGCATGCAAGGCGGTGAGATTTTTGTGCCCAAGATTCCCTCAGTTAAAATTATTGATGTCGCAGCAGCGATTGCGCCCGATATGCCCACCAAGCATATAGGCATCCGCCCTGGTGAAAAACTACACGAAACAATGTGCCCGCGCGACGACAGCCATATTACGCTCGAATTCGATGATCATTTTGTGATTAAACCGACGATTAACTTTTTCAATGTCGAAATGGACTATGCGACGAATGCGCTGGGCGAAACCGGCACGCCTGTTGCTCAAGGCTTCAGGTATAACTCAGGTAATAACCCGCACTTTTTAACGGTCGAAGAAATCAAGCAGCTGCATGCGGAAGCTGAGATATGATTCCTTACGGCCGTCAGTGGATAAGTGACGACGATGTGTCCGCAGTAAGTCGCACCTTACGCTCGGATTATCTCACTCAAGGCCCAAAGGTTACTGAATTTGAACAGGCGCTAAGCAGCTTTTGTGGTGCGGAGTTTGCCGTCGCCGTAAACAGTGCAACCAGTGCATTGCATATAGCGTGTCTCGCCTTGGGGGTTGGGCCAGGCGACAGCGTCTGGACATCGCCAATCACCTTCGTTGCCTCCAGTAACTGTGCTCTGTACTGCGGCGCCGAAGTAGACTTTGTCGATGTCGAACCCGATACCGGCCTGATGTGTGTGAAGGC
The DNA here is from genome assembly GCA_041624095.1 of Oleiphilaceae bacterium. GTDB lineage: Bacteria > Pseudomonadota > Gammaproteobacteria > Pseudomonadales > Oleiphilaceae > PZPK01. The sequence goes on along the minus strand of JBFJVR010000051.1, from coordinate 8,058 downwards.
ATTGCGGCAAAAACTAACCAAGGCTAAGGCCCGTGGCAGCTTACCTAAGGTTGTGATACCCGTTCATTTCGCTGGCCAGCCCTGCGATATGGAAGAAATTTCCGCGCTTGGCAACGAGTTTGGCTTTCGTATCATTGAAGATGCGGCTCATGCGATTGGCGCAGTTTACAAGGGCAAAACGATCGGAGCATGCCATTACTCCGATATCACCGTTTTTAGCTTTCACCCGGTAAAAATTATTACTTCGGCAGAGGGTGGGATGGCGCTGACGAATAGTGAAAATCTAGCACGGAAAATGCGCCTTCTGAGTGGCCACGGTATAACGCGAGACGCTTCTGAAATGCCCAACGAGACAGAAGGTGAGTGGGGCTATCAACAAATTCATTTAGGGTTTAACTATCGATTGTCTGATGTACATGCTGCGCTTGGTTTGGCTCAACTTGAGCGCCTGGAAAGCTTTGTGGCGCAACGAAATGAGCTTGCCAAAGTTTACGATGGTAGCTTTATCGCCTGTGAAGGCTTAAGGCCATTGCGGCAAAAAGATGAAAGGCGCAGCAGTTACCATTTGTATGTGGTACTGCTCGACCAGTCAACATCTCGGCAGGCTAGCTTTAGGGCATTAAAAGCAGCAGGGATTGGCGTAAACGTCCATTATATTCCGGTGTATAAGCAACCCTACTATCAAGCGCTTGGTTTTGATGATACCTACTGTAATCAAGCTGAAGATTACTATTGTCGAGCGATCACCTTGCCACTGTATCCGGCATTGGATGCTAAAGATCAGCGCCATGTGATCGATACAGTATTAAGCGTAATGTCCGATAATGTGGTTTCCAGCAGTACAGGAGAGCAATCCGCATGAGTTTTACCATACGTAATAAACAGATAGGTGATGGCGCACCGTGCTACATCACCTTTGAAGCCGGGCCTACTCATAGTGGTGTCGCAAGCGCTATTGAGCTTGTGCGGCTAGCAGCATCTGCCGGTGCTGACGCGATAAAGTTTCAAATCTTCGACCCGGATAAACTTGTAGCAGATAAGGCCTTGCCCTTTAGTTATGACGTTTTACTCGATCGGGAAAGCGGGCAAACCGAAACCGTTACCGAGCCGCTTTACGACATCCTAAAACGGCGGTCAATGAGCCCGGCAGAATGGCGTGAGGTTAAAGCGGCTGCGGACGAATGTGATATTGCCTTTTTTGCGACAGTGGGCTTTGAAGAAGATATCGAACTGCTGGTCGACCTGAAATGCGATTCAATCAAGATCGCCTCTGCTGACGTCAATCATTTCCCGTTGTTACGTATGGCTGCGCAAACCGGCATGAGCATCCAGCTCGATACGGGCAGCGCCTCGTTAGGCGAAATCGAGGCTGCGGTCGATGTTATCACGTCTTGTGGCAACGACAAGATCATCATCCATCAATGCCCCTCGGGTTATCCCGCTCACCTCGAAAGCATCAATCTCAATATGCTCAAGACACTAAAGGCGATGTTTCCATTTGCGACGGCATTTTCAGATCATACTCCCGGCTGGGATATGGATATCGCAGCCGTTGCCTTGGGCTGCGACTTAATAGAAAAAACCATTACTAAAGACCGCACAACACGCAGCGTCGAGCATATTATGTCGATAGAGCAGGCGCAATTTACGTCGTTTATCCAAGCGATTCGCGATGTTGAGACGGCACTGGGTTCAGCACGGAGGGTGCTACCTAAAGCGCAGCTCGAAAAACGACAGGCGATACGCCGTAGCGCCTTTATTGCCCAAGACCTGAAAGCGGGTCACATCATCGGCGAGCGTGATATCGTCTATCGGCGCCCCGGTTATGGCATACCTCCTAGCAGTCACGAGCAACTGCTAGGTGCAACTTTGTTATGTGACCTTGCATCGGGCAGCCAGCTTTCGTGGTCACAACTTAAGTCAGAACAATGAGCCTTGTGAGTGATCCGTCCTATGTCTACTAAGGTTGTTGTGGTCGACTACGGGTGTGGCAACATCCGCTCGGTGTTTAACGCACTAAAAGCTGTTTCTGCTGAGGCGAGCCTGGTGTCAAATCCGGATGATCTGATTGCCGGTGACAAAATCATTCTTCCGGGAGTGGGTGCCTTCCCTCAAGCGATGGCTGAACTTCATCGACAGTGCTTCGTAGAGGCCTTGGACCATATTCGGGCGATGGGACGCCCGGTTCTGGGTATTTGCTTAGGGATGCAGCTTTTGTGTAGTGATTCCGATGAAGGCGAGCTTACCCCCGGATTGGGCTGGATCGATGCCCAAGTACGCCATTTTAGATCAATGGAAACGCCTGCGGAAAAAGTACCCCACATGGGGTGGAATGAACTGCACTTTTCGCGTTCCCACAAACTCCTTGATCATATTGCTCCTGCGGCCGATGTTTATTTTGTCCATAGCCACGCAGTGACTTGTCAGAATGAGGAAGACGTGTTGACCTATTCAGAGTATGGCTCGCGCTTCGTTTCGTCATTTGCGCGCGATAATGTCTATGGTATGCAGTTTCACCCCGAAAAAAGCCATAAGGTTGGGCTGCAACTGTTAAAGAACTTTGTGGAATTGTAGTCATGTTGAAAAAGCGCCTCATAGCCGTAATTATTCTGCGTGACGGGCAGGTCGTCCAGAGCGTGCAGTTTAAACATACCAACGTCATCCATTACGATGCCTTCCATGCAATCGAAACATTCAACCGCTGGTCGGTTGATGAGATCATCTTTCTCAACGTGTCACGCGACAAAAAAGGCACAGAGCAGTTTGTCGAGATAGTAGAGAAGGTTTCGCAGACCTGTTTCGTACCTTTGGCTGTTGGGGGCTGGATAGAAGATGAAGACTATGCGCGCCGCTTAATAAGTTCAGGTGCCGACAAACTGGTACTTAATTCGGCATTTCACGACAGGCCGGAGCTGGTAAGTACACTGGCCGCTCGCTTTGGCACGCAATGTATCGTCTCTTCGATAGATTTCAGCCTTGAAGACAATGGCCCAAAAGTGTGTATCGACCGCGGGAGACAGTGTTTAGATTCACATCCACTTGAGTGGGCAAAACATGTCGAACAGCTCGGGGCAGGCGAGATTATGCTTAATTGCATTCAGCACGATGGCAAGCGCAGAGGTTATGCCTTAGATGTGTTGCAGCAAGTCGCTAACGCGGTGTCAATTCCGTTAATTGCCTTTGGCGGGGTGTTTCGCTGGAAACATTTTGTTGAAGGCATCGAAGCGGGGGCAGATGCCGTCGCCGCAGCGAATATTTTTCATTACACAGAGCATTCTACCAAGCATGCTAAAAGATTTATGGCGGACCACGGTATTGCCGTCAGAAAAGAGGGGGTTATATGAGGTATTGTGCACGGTGTTTATATCCTGAAAACGCCAAACCAACGATCATCTTTGATGAGCACGGCGTATGTAGCGGATGCCGCTATCACGAAAGCCGTCAGACGCTCGAAATCGACTGGGATGAGCGCTGGGAGATGCTCGAAGAATTGGCTGAAGATGCAAAGCGTATGGCCAAAGAGCGAGGCAATGCCCACGACTGCATTATTCCGGTAAGTGGCGGCAAAGATTCGCATTACCAAGCATGGTTATTAAAAGAAAAACTGGGTTTGAACCCTCTGCTAGTCACTTTTAATCATGGGCTGAACACGCCAGCAGGCGTTGCCAATCTCGAAAATCTGGTTAAAAAGTCAGGCTTCGATCTTATTCGTTACAGTACCGGGCCCAACGGCGTGCGCAAGGTTGCACGTCATATGCTCGAAACGGTAGGGGACATCACCTGGCACTACCATGCTGGCATACGTACCTTTCCGTTTCAAATGGCGGTGAAGTATAACATCCCGTTAATCGTGTGGGGCGAGCATGGCTTTGCCGAACTAACCGGCATTGTGTCGCTCGAAGACTTCGTGGAACACACGCGTTGGACGCGCAAAGAACACGACATGCGAGGGCATGAAGCAGAAGACCTCATCGGCAAAAACGGTATTACGCGGGCCGACATCGAGCCCTATGTGTACCCGACTGATGAAGAGCTGGAGCGAACCGAAGTCAGGGGCGTTTATTTGAGTAATTTCGTTAATTGGGATGCGAAAGCACATGGCGAATTCATGATGAAAACTTGGGGCTTCAAGGGCATCACCTATGAGCGGGACCGAAGCTTTAACCTCTACGGAAAAATAGAGGACCACGCTAACGAAGTACATGATTATCTCAAGTACCTCAAGTTCGGTTACGGCCGTGCTACCGACGACGCCAGTATGGAAATTCGTCACGGCCGTATGACCCGTGAGGAAGGTATCGAAATGGTGAAGCGCTACGATGCAAAAGAGCCCCGTTCTCTGGAGTTTTACTGTGAGTTTTTGGGTATCACTAAAGCGGACTTTTATGCGATGGTTGAACCGATGCGCGACCCGCAGATATGGGAAAAACGCGATGGCGAATGGGTCGCAAAAGACTCGGTCGATCGCCACGCTATCGGAGACGCAGAAGAACAGTCACGAGTTACTCAGGTAGAACCACGGACACTCGGCCCGGAATACCAGCACATGTACTACAACCCCGAAAACCCACCAAAACCTTGTGGTGACCCGGCCTTCGACAACTACAGCCGCGAACCACGCTGGGTGTAGGGTATGAGCGATCTTGTGCGCGGCAGTGTGCTGGCATTGATTCCCGCAAAGGGCAAGTCAACTCGCCTAAAACGCAAGAATGCCTTGGCACTTTGTGGCAAGCCGATGCTGCAGTGGACTATAGAAGCAGCCGCGGAAAGCGGCGTTGTGGACGAGATTGTGGTATCTACCGAAGACGAGGAGATCGCGAATTTGGCTGCGCAAGCGGGCTTCCCCGTACCATTTATGCGTGACGAAAGCTTAGCGGTTGACCCGGCGGGCGTTGAGTCGGTGGCGCTCGATGCCTTAGCACGGCTCGAAGCAATGGGTCGAAGCTACGAAAAAATTGTTATTTTGTTGCCGACCAGCCCTCTGCGTACTGCAGCGGATATTAAAGACGCAATGGCATTGTTTGATCAAAAGGCTGCGCGCTCTTTGATGAGTGTGACGGAATATGAGCATTCACCTTATTCTGCGTACTTCGAAGATGACGAGGGGCTATTATTGCCTCTATTCCCCGACAAGAATCGTTTAAAGTCGCAGGAGTTACCGATTGCCTACCGTTGTAATGGCGCGATTCATATTCTTGATGTCGAGTTCTTTAAGCGAACCAAGAGCTACACCTGCGCACCGCTGCTCAAGTTCTGTATGCCGCATGAGCGCTCAGTTGATGTCGATACAGCAGACGACTTCGCGTATGCAGAGTTCCTGTTGTCTCGCAGCACAAGGTGAAATTTCAACCAACGAACTATTGGCCCCTCAATGGTAGCGCAATTGAAACCGTCTTCTAGAAAACAACCTTACATATTTCGCGCCGACGCCTCCGAGAAAATTGGTCATGGCCATGTTATGCGTTGTTTTACGCTAGCTTCAGCCTTGTTGTCCAGAGGCGCCAGTTGCGTGTTTGTTTCATCATCTATGCCCGAGCAATTGGCAGCGCTAGTGAATTCAGCCGGTATAGAAGTCATATCTGTTGATAGGGCTGCTGTGCAGCAGGATCAAATTGCCGATGCTAAACAAACGCTTGAAGTCATCAAGCGATACAGCGCTCAGAAAGTGTCCTTGGTCGTAGACCATTACGCCTTGGACGCAAAATGGGAGTCGCGGCTCAAGCCTCACCTTGAGCAACTAATAGTAATTGATGATCTGGCTAACCGGCCTCACGACTGCACAATCTTGCTTGACCAAACCTTAGGGCGTGTACCGATGGAGTATCACGGTCTGCTGCAGAGTGATACTAAAGTGCTGACGGGGCTGGACTTTTCACTACTCAGGCCAGCGTTTGCGGCGCGACAGGCTGATGCCATCGTCAGGCGCTTCAGCCTCGAATGTCCGGAATCCATTCTGATCAATTTCGGCGGTAGCGATGCCGATGCCTTATTGTATTTCGTCATTGATAGCCTAAGAAACGATCCTTTATTAGCTACACTTCATTACCATATTATTAGCCCGTTTGTTTCCGAGGCCGTAAAGACTTTGATTGCCGAGAGCAAATTAAACACCGCTGTATATTCACATATCGAAGATATGGCGGAACAGCTGATCAATGTCGACCTTGCAATTGGCGCAGCAGGTTCCTCGGCTTGGGAGCGCTGTGTACTGGGGCTGCCCGCCGTAATGTTTGTGTTGGCGGACAATCAGGCTTTGGTTGCGAAGGCACTGTCTCAGGCAGGGGCTGCAATGTTAGTATCGTCTGAAGATCAAGGTAAGAGTTTGATAGACAGCCTGCAATGTCTGTTGCGTAAAGAGCTCTATCGCAAAGTCGCGGTGAATGCACTTTCGCTTTGTGACGGGAAGGGCGTAGACCGTGTAGTAGAACATATTCTAGGGGCGGCAGACTCCCAAGGTGAAGATACGTTTGCAGGCCTTGAACTGCGCCCAGCGACGCAAAGCGATGCTGAACTGGTATTCGAATGGCGAAATGACGAGGCATCTCGGGCCAATAGCTTATCGCAAGACACAATTGAATTCTCGGCTCATTTAGCATGGTTCACAGCAGCGCTCGATAACCCCGCGCGTCAAATATTTATGCTGCTCTCGCAGGGTAAAATAGTCGGTATGGTTAGGGCAGACCATGAACAAAACGAAACGACCCTGTCGTGGATGGTGGGGCCAGACCATAGAGGCAAAGGCTTGGCGAAACGCATGGTAGCGATGGCGGCCAAGCAATTTACGCAAACGCTACATGCCGTCATCAAAGCCCACAATCTGGCTTCGGTGCATGTCGCATTAAGTGCCGGTTTTCGTTTGGTAAAAGAGAAGGACGGAGTGCTCTATTTCTCACGCAGCGCTATTGTTTAAAGGCGAAAGCTTCGCTCTTAGTTAATTTTTTGGAGTTCTTATGGCTAGTTTCAGACCCGCAATCAGTATCGCAGGGCATCAGATAGGCAAAGCTTGCCGCCCGTTCGTTATTGCTGAAATTTCGGGCAACCACAATGGCTCGCTCGATAAAGCCCTTTCGTTGATAGAGGCTGCGAAGTCTGCGGGTGCCGATGCGGTAAAAATACAGACGTATACCCCGGATACGATGACCATCGACTCTCAGCGCAAAGACTTCCTGGTCGAAGGTGGACTATGGGATGGCAAAACACTCTATGAATTATACCAATGGGCACACACGCCATGGGAATGGCATGAGGCTTTGTTCGCAAAAGCGAAAGAACAGAATATTATTTTGTTTAGCAGTCCTTTTGACGAAACAGCAGTCGACTTGCTGGAATCATTGCATGCGCCAGCTTATAAAATTGCGTCATTTGAAATGACAGATTTACCGCTGATCGAATACGTCGCCAAAACAGGCAAGCCGGTGATTGTTTCAACCGGAATGGCCAACGCGCAAGAGATTCACGAAGCGGTGGAATGTATTAAAGCCTGTGGTAACGAGCAGTTAGTGCTATTACATTGCGTGAGTAGCTATCCTGCTAGCCATGAGGATGCGAATTTGAGCACGCTTGTTGATATGGCCACGCGCTTTGAGGTGCCAACGGGGTTGTCTGACCATACGCTCGATAACACTACCGCTATTGCGGCAACGGCCCTAGGCGCCTGTGTGATTGAAAAGCATTTTACTGATTCGCGTGAAAATATCGGGCCTGATTCAGCGTTCTCGCTGGAGCTTAATGAGCTAGAGAACTTAGTCAATGATGTTCAAAACGCCTGGCGGTCGCTCGGCAAGGTAAATTACGATTTAAAAGCTGGTGAAAAAGCGAATGTGGTTTTCAGGCGCTCACTTTATGCTGTTAAAGACATTGTCAAAGGGGAGCGATTTACCGAGGCGAATGTTCGGCGTATTCGCCCGGGTTACGGCCTGCCGCCAAAGTATATGTCTATTATTCTAGGCGCGAATGCCCCACATGACATCAAGCGTGGCGAGCCGATCGATCAATCCATTTTAGAAAAAATAGGGTGACAAAATGGGGTGACAAAATGGTGTCAGAGTCACGACTCTG
>JBFJVR010000050.1:0-10649 GCA_041624095.1 Oleiphilaceae bacterium | reverse complement strand
TCCTTCGAGTGAGAAAGCATGATCGATTGAGCGAATACAGCCATTTGCACGGTCTCCGTCCAGTGTCGGCCAACGTGTCGCTTGGCTGAAGGCGGTTTGCGTAGGAATGCCGCCCGGGCCAGCTTTAAAAAACTGCGCAAGCTCTGCTGAGTTGTTTTGCATGATGTCCCACTGGGCTAAGGCTTCTTTCATGCTGGGGCTGTGCACGGTGGGAGTGTCGGTATGCAAAATGCCCGCGCGTGCAAGTTCGCCGAGAATGCCCATGATACCACCAGCACGATGCACATCTTCGATATGATACTTGGGTGAGTTGGGCGCAACTTTACATAGCTGCGGAATGCGGCGGCTTAGCTCATCGATTCGTTTCAGGTCGAAATCCAACTCTGCTTCTTGTGCTGCGGCAAGCAAATGCAAAATGGTATTTGTCGAACCGCCCATCGCAACGTCCAGCATAACGGCATTTTCGAAGGCTTTTTCACTGGCGATGCTGCGTGGCAGAACTGAGGCATCGTCTTGCTCATAATAGCGTCGGGTGATATCAACGATCACGTCGGCAGCGCGAAGGAAAAGTTGTTCTCGGTCGGCGTGCGTGGCTAGCGTAGTGCCGTTGCCGGGTAGTGACAAACCAATCGCCTCGGTAAGGCAGTTCATGGAGTTTGCGGTAAACATACCGGAGCAGGAGCCACACGTGGGGCAGGCACTGCGCTCGTATTCCGCAACGGTTTCGTCATCTGCCGAATCATCAGCCGCAATAACCATTGCGTCGACCAAGTCCAGCTTGTTCTCGGATAGTTTGGTTTTACCTGCTTCCATCGGCCCGCCCGAGACGAATACAACAGGAATATTTAACCGCAAGGCTGCCATCAGCATGCCGGGTGTGATCTTGTCGCAGTTAGAAATACATACCAGCGCGTCTGCACAGTGAGCGTTCGCCATATATTCAACCGAGTCAGCGATCAGCTCGCGTGAAGGCAGACTGTATAGCATGCCGTCGTGCCCCATCGCGATACCGTCATCTACCGCAATGGTGTTAAATTCTTTGGCAACACCGCCCGCTTTTTCAATTTGCCTCGCTACCAGCTGCCCCATGTCTTTTAAGTGCACATGGCCGGGAACAAACTGCGTAAATGAATTGGCTATCGCGATGATCGGTTTCTCAAAATCCTCTGTTTTCATGCCGGTCGCGCGCCACAGCGCACGGGCACCCGCCATATTTCGGCCATGAGTAGAAGTCTTGGAACGGTAACTGGGCATGATCGGTCTCTTTCCTGAATCAGATGTTTTTTGAATTTAGGCTATTCCAGCATTGGGCCGGACGACCAGAGAGAATAGCAGAAAATCATGGGTATCGCATAGGATTTGCGGTGGCGCTAAGCCAGGCATTAATAGGTGAAAAAACGGCATCGCTTGATTAAACTACACAGTAATCCATTCTTTGTTAGGAGGTCCGGCGTGTTTTCTCAATCAGATAGCAGCAGAGTGCCCTTGTTTCCTCTCAATGCGCTGATCGCGCCCAAAGGGCGGATTCCCCTTCGCATATTCGAAGCACGTTATCTCGATATGGTTTCTTCGTGCCTGAAGAACGGCCGTGGTTTCGTTGTGGTACTAATCAAACGCGGGCCCGAAGCAGGGTTTGGCACTCCTGACTTCTATCGTTACGGAACCTTGGTAAATATTGTTGATTTTGATAAGAGCGAAAACGGAGTCTTGGATATTACGGTTGAAGGGCAGCAGAGAGTGCAGATTCGCAGCCCTGAGCGCAACGAGCAGGGCCTGTGGCTGGGTGATATCGAGGCGCAAATTGAAGAAGACTTTGTTCCCTTACCGAGTGAGTATCGTGAACTCTCTGATGTCCTTAAAGCACTCGTGCAGCACCCCTTGGTTCAAGGGCTCGGTTTGAATATCGACTTTCAGGATGGTCGTGAGGTTGCCTGGCGCCTGACGGAGCTTTTGCCATTGGAGAACGGCGAGAAGCAAACGTTGTTCGAAATGGACAGCGCTTTGCACCGTCTAGAGAGCCTATCGAAGCAGCTGGATGCTATGGCGCTGTAAGGCGATACAGTTGCTCCGCCTGTTGAAAATACATCGCGATGTAGGCGGCTGCCGCACTCGCCCAAAGAGCCAAGAAAAGCAGATAGACTTGATAGGCCCTAGGCATAGAAAAGGTGTCTCTTACACAGTAGCGACTGTAGAAAACCCGTGTTAGCGCACAGATGCACCCACCGAGTAAAAAACCCGCTACAACATCACTCAGCCAGTGCGCACCCAGCAATACGCGACTAAGCCCAATTAATACTATCGGAACGCTGGCGGTTGCATAATAGCGCCAGCGCGTGTGCTTGGCTGCAGCTTGAGCAACAAATGACGCGATGAGCGCGAATAATACCGTCGCGCCACTGGTATGCCCACTTGGGTAGGCGTAGCTGGTCAGTGCCGTGCCTATGTCGGGACGGGGGATGGCAAAGCCGTATTTCAGCGCGTGGGTGACGAATGCGGTGAGCAGTCCCGCAGCAACTAGGTGCAGGGCCGCCGCCGGGGTCTTCAATACAAACAGCATGCTGGCGGCTAGGGTAAATGAAAGGTAGAGGACGCGCTCGTCTCCCAGCATCGTAATGATAATCAACACAGGATCGACGATTTCACTGCGAAGTTGCAATGCAAAGTTGAGCGCGGCGAGGTCTAGGGTGTCGAACCAGAGCAATGAGATGTGGCTTAATGTCCACATGGCCAGCACGCTCAGGCAAAGCATGAAAAGACTGAGTGAGGCTAGCGGGAATTCACGAGGAGGTTGATGATGCCGAGTGAAATATACCCAGGCTTTTCTGAGCAAACGCGAGTTATTCTTTCTGATTTCGATAGTGTCGTACCATTCGCTGCCCGCTTGAAGCTTGAGGCTTGCGTTGCGGAAAATAAACAGGAATAGCGACACCGTGGCGATGAGCCCTAATACATACAGGTAGAAATTCTCTGGTAAGGCGAGATTGACAGCCTGCCCGGCAAAATAACCGGGTAGCAGGTAAAATGGTGACCAAGCGATTGCCGACGCTATATTGAAGCTGATAAAACGGGCTTGTGACATACCCAGCATGCCCGCGATGAGCGGCATTACCGGGCGAATAGGGCCAACGAACCGACCGATAACGACGCTTTTTCCGCCATGTTTTGCGAAAAACTGTTCGCCTGAGGCGAGGGCTTGTGGGTAGCGGCTAAACGGCCAGGTTGTGCGCAGCTGGTGTTTAAAGATATGACCTATATAGAAGCTTAGGATATCCCCCGCGACTGCACCGGCGAAGCCTGCTGTAAGGCACGATATCAAAGGGGTTTCGATGTTGCCGGCAATCGCGCCTACCAAAAATAGCAGCAATACTCCTGGCACCACGATGCCTGCAAGTGCAAGTGATTCGATAAAGGCGATGAGTGCGATACTGGCTAGAACCCAGTCAGGGTTGAGGCGCAGCCAGTCAAGCAGCGGTTGAAAGTCTGCGGCGGTCATAAGTGCATTGCTTAGCCTTGGTGGCAGACCCGGTTATGACCATTTTTTTGCGCCTCGACTAGGGCAATGTTGGCATCGTTAATGAAACTGTTCACCGTGCAGTCGCGGGTTCCGCTCTGATAGCTGGTGCAGCCTAGGCTGGCGGTGATACTGTCGACGGCGGGCCAGTTTTTCTGTTCGATGGCGCGTCGAATACGTTCAGCGATAACCAGTACGCCTTCTGACGGAGTGCAAGGTAGCAACAGGTAGAAGGTGTCTTCGCTATCGCAATATTGGCTATCGCCAGCCCGTATCATTGTGGCCAGTGTTTCGGATAACTGCTTGATCAGGTCGTTGGCCGTATGCTTGCCTTGTACGTCCAATATCTGGGGGAAGTAATCAACTTCTAGTGCAATCAATGAAAGCGGTCGGCCTGTTCTGTCGGCCCTGCACAATTCTTTGCCCAATGTATCTTCCAGGTGACGGAAATTATAGGCATTGGTCAGGGGGTCGCGAATTGCGAGTTCCACCAGTGTTCTATTGCGCTTCTGATGCAGTTGCGCGTAGGTGCTGGCCAAGGCGATGAGCAGCAGGTAACTAGAGGCGAAAATCAGCGCTTGGTTGTGCCCGTAATGCCACCAAAGCAAAGCACTGAAGGCTGACAGCGCACTTAAGTTGAGTTTGTTGGCCGAGCGCAGTGGTAGCGTGATAAATGCCAGCAGCCCTAGCGGGTATACCCAGTGCTTTACCTCATCGGCATGCTGGAATGCATCAAGTGTAATGATCCCAAGACATAGCCATAAGCCCCATATGCTGGCTTTTTGCAGATGTTTTGTTCCTGCAGAAAATCGGGCATAAATTGACAAGCCTGCAAACAAGGTCATCATCAGGCTAGCGCTGTATACCAGTTCGAACATACCGTAGCGATAATTCTGCACCGCCAGTAGCAACATGATGCTAGCGCTCAGTGCATAAAGGGCGGCGATTACTTTCGCCATCAAACGATCTTCCTTTTTCATAGTGCTTCGTCCTCTCCGTGCTGCTCGGTTTCCTCGCGGAACAGGAGTGTGCTGTTAGTGCCCTTTTTTCTGCTTTGGATTAGTGCCATTGCAGCGCGTTGAGTTAAGGCGTTGCAGTCATCGTCGACATTCAGTCCGGCAACCCCGACACTGACAGTAATGCTCTCGTTTTTGAAAGTGATTTCCTTGCGTACCTTTACGCGCAGCGCATTACCAATTTTTAGAGCCTGTGCCGAACTGGTGTGGGGCAGTACGACTAGAAACTCATGATGTTCCCACAGGTAATAGCTATCAAAGAGCCGTAAATTATTATGCAGCAATTTGCCGATTTCGATGGTGAGGGCATCTTGTTCACGAGGCGATAGTTTGGACGAACAAATCTCATCGACCGCGAGCGCCATGACAGACAACTCGCTGCCCTCTCTTTCGCTGCGTTGGATCTCCTTGGTTAAGTCGTCATCGAGGTGTTCTCGCGTGGCGGCTTTGGTGAGATTGTCGGTTCGGCGCAGGGGCTTTAACTGTCGTCGGCGTACTTCTCGCAGGTAAACAAGGCTGCAGGCAATACCAATCGACAAGATATAGCTCGCTAAAAATTGAACGTTTTCTATGGTGCTACCCTGATAGTTGAGCACCACTATAACAAGAATCGAGTATGCGCCCACGAGCCAAATCGCAGGCTTAAAGTCGTAAACAAAAAATATCAGCAAGGGAATGAGGTATAGCCAGGGTTTGAGTTGAGCACCTTCGAAAAACAAAGCAAGCAGCATCAATACCGCAAGGCCAATTGTTGTCAGCTGAAGCGCTGGCCGCGCAAAAGGTGAGCTTGTATCCGCACTGGCTTCCGGTTTCCGCTCTCTTTTGGCTATCAATAAAGTTGCGCAAAGCGCTAGTGTGAGCAAGCCTAACAGCCACTGCCCGGCCAGACTTATAGATAGGGCAAGTATGCCGGTGACAATGGCGGCGGCAGTATATGCTTTGGATTCGACGAAAAGTTTATGGTCGGAATGAGACATAGTATTTGTGGTGTTTTCTATTATGTTATTTGGTCGGTTGCCCGCTTATCCATTTAGCATAGCTGGTTATCATTGCTTTGTAAGCCCATTATAAGCCCATTAAAAGATACGTTTTAATTTTGTTCTGGGTGGTAATTCTGCGGTACCTTGCCCTGCAAATGATAGGCAAAGGCAATGATCTCTGCGATCACACGATAGAGTAGCTCGGGTATTTCATCGCCGAGTTCCAATTGGCCTAGAATTTCAACCAGTTCGCTATTTTCATAGAGGGGCACCTGGCTTTCGCGCGCTATACGGATAATTTCTTCTGCGATCTCGGCTTCCCCTTTTGCACTGACGGTGGGAGCTTTAATTTCGTCGTAGCGCAGGGCTACTGCTTTAGGCAACGGCTTCACTGTTATCCCCCTTATGCTTTAACGTCTACCAGACTCTGGTTGATTTCGGCACGCTTTTTTATCGGCTGCCCCTGCTGGCATTGAATGGTCTCTATCTCCAGCCCCAGTGCACTCAGCTGGTGTTTAAAGCGCTCCTGTTCCTGTAGCAATAAATTATGCGTTTCGGGCAGCGTCGCCCAAAGTATCGAGGATACTCGCGGTGGGCATAAATTGACCTGTATATGCACAGGCCCGAGCGTTTCAAATTCGAAAGACAGCGCTAGTTGCCATTCCAATTGCTTTTTTTTCGATTCAGGCTGCTTCTCATCTTTGCTTTCTTGCTTGTCGATGCGCAGGTTAAAAACCTGCGGGCCCTGTGTGTCGAGCATCAGCGGTAGCTCGAAAAACCATGACTGTGTCGGGCCTTCGCTTGCGCCGCTCTGACTCTGGTACAGGCTATTGAGCTGGTTAAACTGAATGCGGTTGAGCATGCCCGCCAGCAGCTTCAAGAGCTGTCCGGTTGTGAGTTCCTGATCAGCGAGTATGGCGCTGGCTTTGGCGGCGTTTTGAGATATCTGATGCGGGAAGTCAAAGGGAGATCGCAGCAGTTCGGGCTGTAACAGGCCATCGAGCCCTGCGCGTGGGGGAGAGGTATCACCATCCTTAGTGGCCACCAGTGCCCCAGCCAGACTCATCAGTCGCGCTTTTAGGTCCAGCGTGGGCGGAGCTGTGTCTGTCAGTGTCGAGGAAGGTGCCTTAGGTGCGGTTGGTGAAGCGCTGCGCAACTGTTGGGTATAGAGCGTCGACTCTGACGCGGGCTTACCTGCTTTTGCTGTTGTTCCCGCAGCTTCTGCCTGCTGGGCACCCAGTGCTTCTCTTAAACGTGCCATCAATGTCGGTTTTTGCTGCTCAGGCTGGCCCTGAGTTTGCTGCCCCGATTCGGGGCGGTTAAACGCCTGCGCCTGCAGCATCAGGCTTTCGAGTTGTTTGGCTTTATTTGCCAGATCAGCCTGGCCCAGGAGCGTGCTGCTTTCCACTGAGTTCAGGATAGTTTGTATTTGTTGGATGGGTGCTTGAAACACGGCGCGAAGGGGTGTCTCTGCCTTACTTAAAGACGATTCCATAAATACGCCGCTCAAGCTGAGTAGCTGCTTAACGCTTGTTGCGATATCAGTCGGTGATAAGTGTTTGTCGCTTCTGACTGGCAAGAGGCTGCCTGTGCTGCCAGCAAGTTGTGGTGCTGAAAGTTGAGCGGTCTGATGCCCGGTGTTTGCCGGGTTGGTGGCCGGGTTTTGGGAAGCATTGTTGGCGCGAGTGTTAAGCAAGGGGGCTATGTCCAGCCCCTCTTTGAGCAAGCTGAACGCGATTCTCGCTTGCAAAGCCGGAATCGAAACCTCACTACCCTGAGCGAATGCAGCAAGTTGAGCAAAGCCGCTGGACAGCGAAGTCTGTTTAGGTAAAACCTGAGCTATCGCACTGAGTAAGTTGCGAACTTCGGGGGGCTGATTGCTGGCGCTGGTGGTTGAGCCTGAACTTGTTGCTGTGGCAGAGGGGGAGCCCTGGATAAGAAGACTGCCATCTTTAGCCATTTTGATTTGCAGCAGCTGGCCAGGAGAAAATGTATCGGGACTATCGGCCAGAATCGTTTTGCCCTGGATGAGTAGCAGCCACGTGCTGGCAGGTTTCAAATCTGCTGTTTGATTGCTGGTCTGCTGGGGCAGGTTGGGTAAGAGCTCTTCCGCTTTGCCTAGTACTTGGGCTTTATAGTGGTTTCCAACGATAAGCTGAAGTTCGCTCACAGGGCTGGGTGACGGCAAGGGGGTATTCCCGAGCGTCGAGGGCGTGCTGTTAAACTGCGAAGGATTCTTGGGTATATCCATCATTTTACGGAACCAGATAAGGTTTAATTACTATAAACTGCCGCGCAACAATTTGTTAGTCTGTTGCTTTATAGAATAGACCAGCAAGAATGCACAGAAGCGCGGCGGCGGCATTGAAACGGTCGACGTGGCACACAGTTAGCAAAAAGAAATTGTGAACGGGCTCGCAATCAAGCGGCGCGTGACTTATTTAAGCGGCTATCCCAGATATAATGAGCGTGCTCAAAATTCACTGAATAAGATGGCTAAAGGAAATGTTGCTGTGATAACAAGGCTACTTGCCCGGTTAGGTATAATCATTTTTGCAGGTTTGCTGCTGGCAGGGTGCCCCAGTAAAGAAGGCAGCGAGGCGGTAAACGACCCTGATATATTCTTCCCTGACCCGCTGCCTAATGGCGAGCCTGTATATACCGAGGTGATAGAACCGTTTTACGCTAGCGGCGATGAGGATGGCGAAGCTTTGTTGAAAAGCTACGACCCCGACACGGCGCTCGGCTCTGCAAATCCGGTCGATGTGTTCGCATCGAACGCGGGGATCACTGTAGCACTGAATCTTGTCGACGACGATACACTCAATTCCGAGGTCTCGGTGCTGGTGGCAGACGACACGGTATACAGTATTGATCACAGTAATAATCGTTTGCGCAAACTGCATCATTTTATCAATCGTGTATGCGAAGTCCTGCCCTTTGAGCGGCTGGCGACGGTGGAGTCGAATAACGGCAACGTAGTAGAGCACAGTATTGTTCATGCCAATTGGGTTTATGTGGTCACGGCTGATGGCGATGGCTCCAGTGCCGAATGTTCCGACCTTGACAGCATCAAGCGCTATTACCGACTAGCACTGAATTATCGTTTTAATGCCGACGACACCGAAGTATGCGATAACGAAACAGGTGGTGAAAGCGACGACTACAGCAGTTGTTATACACGAAAGCTGCCAGTGGTATTGGAGTCAGAGGCGCGAGCCAAGTTGGTCATTGGCTGGGTAGATGATGACGAAACCGTCGCATTGAACGATCAAAAGTTGGCTTATGCGTATCTTGGTTACGGCGTGGTTGAGCAAGCTTTGCGTTTTTTCGATAGCGAGCTAAATGAGCTTTGGCGACAAGAACGCGTGCTTGAACAGTTTTCGCCGGTTGCTATAGGGCGTGGTGAGTTCAGTCCGCCTTATCTGGCAGAGGTAACAGAGTTAGAAAACTACGCATACCTGATACAGCTAGGGCGAGACGTCTTTGTTATGTCGCTCAATGAGGCGATGTTTTCGGCCGGTTTTGCTGGCACAGATACGTTTTTAAGCGACCGGATCTTGCAGTTGGAGGAGGCGTTTAGTTTTAGCGGCGTCACGCCGATTGTTGAGCCCGTAGAGTTCTATTACGACAGCGACGAACTCATTCTGCTTAATGGGGCGAAGATATATCGTTATGACTACAGCGCAGAGGCGATCACGCCTAGCACCTCCCGCTCCTTCACGCTGAAATCCGAGCGCGACTCACCTTTAGCCGACCGGGGGTATTTTAACACCACGCCGTTCTCCCAATATGACTTAAGCTCGTGTGATAGTGCGACCAACACCGCTGATTGCAGAGCGGCACATGACCCACGCACTGCTGACTGGCAATTCATTACCGATTGCACCGCTGAGTTTAACTGTAGTTTTGAATTACCCTATGGCGAAGACTGCGACACAGATGCGGAGCGAGATCTCGACCCAAGCCTCGACAACCCTTGTTCGGCTGGCAACTATCTTCATATAAGCGAAATGAACGACCCCTCTAACGATGCTGAGTTTCGCGGGTTTATGCAGTATGCGCCCGACTACATGCGAAGTGCGGGCTTTTTGTTAAGTAACAACAGGCTTTACATCACTGCACGCATGAACGAAAAAGACCTACTGTTGAGATATAACTACAATGCGGCCTTGAGTGACCCTAAGCCTGATCGCGAACAGGTGATTTTTGGTGAACGTTTGGCTCATTATGGTATCGAGCCCTTCGTCGATAGCGGGAATTTATTTGTGAATACCTTATTGTATTCATCGACCTTATCTAACGAGTGTTACAAGGGTTACCAGCAAGTAGAATGTGATCTGGGTGAAACCGAGGAAAATGGCGGTACCCGTACCTGTACCCAGAAGGATCTTGACGAGGGTTTTTGTACGCTTGAATACAGGGAGTTTGAATCGTCTGCATTATTTTGCCCTGCCACCGATGTCGACAGCGGCGCATGTGACGACAATGCACTATTGCCCGTCAATACACTTGGGGTAGAAAGCGCGACGGAAGACGCTAAATGGCTGGTCGTTAGGGATATTCGCGCCGAGAGCAATGAGCAGCTTGCTATGCACGTATTGATTAGCGATCAGGCGAATACCGTCGGCGAGGGCGTTTTGTATTCACCCAGTGTGTTTGCCGTTGATGAGTCTAACGGCAGCCTGCTAGGGAGCCTTGGCTCGCTGAATGGCTCGGTTGAGAGTGTTGCTGGCGGCTGGATACGTGACGACCAATTGGGGCGTTTGAACTTGATCTCGGACGAAGTCATTCAAGTCGGTGGGCAAGCAACAAATAACAGCCAAAGCGTATTGGATATTTATTTTCTCGCTAACCCGGGTTCAGGGGGCAGCGTGGCAAATCAGGTGGCGCAATCGGTATTTTCCCGGCCCATTACTCAGTAGCGAAAAGCGACACCTCAAACTAAAAAGTCCGCATACCATGTAGTGATTTAAGTATTGTTGATGTTCTCACTCTTGTACTTCTAGAACGATCGTGTTGAGATGCGTCTTGTTCATCCATTCACGTAAGTACAAGAAGGAGTTTAGCCATGGCGAACATTACCCTGCAGGGGAACCCCGTCACCACTCTGGGGCAGCTGCCTGAAAAGAACACGGCCGC
>JBFJVR010000049.1:0-10662 GCA_041624095.1 Oleiphilaceae bacterium | reverse complement strand
GTGCCCGATTGCGTATTAAGGAATAAACCAAGGCCGGCTTGCTTGCTCTTGTGACGCGCAAGAAGCTGAGGTTTGGCATCAGCTTTATACCACTGATTGTTTTCGCGGTAGCTTGTGTGAGTCTACTCAAAGCTTTATCTGCATTGCGACGGGCCCTCGGTATCGTGGCCGAACACTTTTCTGTTGAGCATCGATTTAGTTTGTCGTCTGCCTGAGTCAGGTGCGGGTCACGCTTAAATAGTAAACCGGCCAGTTCAGCAATTGGCGCAGTGGAGCTAAAATTTATGTCTGTCGGTGATTTGGTGTCGAGCGATTGGTAGCTCAGAAGTGCCTTAAACTTCCCTCCTTCACGGTACCAGTGCTGGTAAATTTCTTCGCGTTTGGGCATGGGGATAAAACGTAGGAAATTTTGCTCGGCTCCATTGCGAATCAAATCAAAATAAAGGCGGGTTTGGGCCTGATGCGAGACGCTTCCAAACACATCGAAGCCAACAACCAGCTCGTAATAACTACGTTCAAAAAGAGGGTAGTCCATCAGCCAGATGCTTTGCGGGACTTGCCCATGCAGGCCTTTGTTTACTGAAGCGCTATCGTGGTGGCGGAAGATTGTCTGGTATGCATCCGGGTTGTCGAGGTTGCCATCCCAGATATGATCTAGCTTGGCTCCGTGTGTAAAGGCATTGCGATATTGTTCGCCGCGGAGTTTCAAATACTGATTACGATTACTTTGATATTTGAGCCACTCAACTCCGAGCGATAACATATCGGTTTTTTGGCCGGGCAAGCCCAGTAAAGCGTCGACCTTATCTCGATAAGCAGCGCTATTGGTATATTGCTCGAATTCGGGATCTTCAAACAGGTTCCAGAAGTGATCCCGGATGACTGCGGTAGCAACGGGGCCGTGGCAAACCGGGCCACGGATAAAATTACGCGTGAAAAATTCAGCATTATCCAATAGAAACTGGTAACGGGCCTTTGCCGGAATAGCTTTAAAGGTCAGGAAAGGGTTTGCTCTTTCCAGATAAGAGTAGCCCGGAAGCTTATCTACGCGCCACTTTTCATCAAAGAATAGCGACTCTAATCGTTTTAATTTACTTGGGGAAAGGCCATAGGTGATGTGCGTTTTATGGACGATGGTGTCAGCTATTGGTATAAATCGATAGTAAAATTCACCTTGGGGGGCTTCATTTGGCCGACGACTGGCTAGTGGAGAAACTTGTTCACCCATGGGTGTAGAGGAACGTACTAGCCGAAAGAAATACGGTGTTTGGGTATCTGGTAAGTTAGTTTGTTTCGTACCGAGATTATCAAAGTAGATGTGAGCTAGAAAAAGGTGTTCGAAAAGATAACGAGCCACCAAACGTGATTCTAGCTGGGGTCGGTTGAGAAATGCCTCCCAAATGCCAATTTGATCGCGTTGTGATGGGCTCGGTGTGCTGGGTCGTTGCGTAGTTTTGGCACCGTGGGTGATCCATCGTTGAATCAACTCGAACTCGTTATCACTCACGCCACTCGTGCCGTAGGGCATGCCGAAGTCGGGCCTGATTCTTTTGTAAGTTTCGAGTTCTTCGGGGCTTGGGCAGAAATTCTCTCGGCCTATGCCGAGCTTAAAATGCGCGGGCAGAGGTGTGTTTGCTTCGGGCGGATTCGTTCTTGCGAGTTCAAGCAGCTCAAGCAGTAGTTTGGTGTTGCGGTTTTCCGGCTCGGGTACGACGGGAAAGAAACCAAGCTTACGCCATTCGTTTGTATTTTGTGCGTCGGTACCTAACCTTGTGGGTGCGG
Source organism: Oleiphilaceae bacterium (assembly GCA_041624095.1). Classification (GTDB taxonomy): domain Bacteria; phylum Pseudomonadota; class Gammaproteobacteria; order Pseudomonadales; family Oleiphilaceae; genus PZPK01. Next base: position 8,880 of record JBFJVR010000049.1, on the reverse strand, counting down.
CATCTTGCAGACGTCGCCCATTATATACTTGCTGCTTGCTTGCTCCGCGTTCAAGCCCTTCTGGACCCTGCAAGTTGAGCTGGCAGGGGGCGTCATAACAGGCGTGGCACGCGATACATTTATTGTCGAAAATAGGTTGAATATCTCGGATGTAGTCGGGTACGTCAGAGCCAGGTGAGCTTACAGCGGGTGTGCACAGAGCCGACAAGACCAGCAATAAAAAGGATAGTCGTTTGATAATAGGAGTCTTGCTGCACTGCGTTCTTATTAACATCCGTTACTCCCGTTACCATGTTGCGGCGTCTTTATTACGAAAAATATAGGCTGGTTTGTGCCCAACTATACACAACTTGTTTAATTTCAGCAGCCTAGAGAAAAGTATTTGTTTTTGCTTTTCTGACCTTACGAATAACTAATAAAACGCCCAGACTCTCACAATGTACATACGGTAGGATGAACTCCCTCGCGACATAAAGGTCGTTGGTGGATTCCTTTAGATCAGAGTTGTTTGCCTGCTGTATGCAGGCTTTTTTTTGTTTGATATTTGATGCTAGCCTTTGTATGGTTGGCGGTATTGATCAGACAAACGCAGGTCTCGTTTGGTCAGCTCTTACATACAAGGATGAAATGATGAATAAGGATATTAACCCTATAGTGGCGTTCGCCATCATTGGTATTTTCCTCGTCCCCGTTGCTTTTTGGTTCCTAGCTGCAGATGGCGCCGCGCGCGCTCGTGCTGGCAGTTTTTATCTTGAGCAGACTGCGGACTCAGCTCTGAGTGTTCAAACTGATCATCTGTTGCTAACTTATGACATCCCAAGCGGTGGTTACGACACGCTCGACCTGCGAACGCTGGGCGTCGAAGACTTAATGGGGAATGTAGTCCATCTTCCTAATAACGAATTTATGGTGCGTTCAGGTGGGGTTAACTGGGGTTTAAATACCGCGCTAAGCCTGGGAGCATCAAAGGATAAAGATGACGAAATAATGCGCCAAAAGGCGGCGGATAAAACACCCAACAGGCAAGCAGTTTTTCGCTGTTCACTGAACGTTCATGAGTGTGAACGCTATTTCAATATCACTGCACCCTGGCGTCATCGATTAATGTTCGACAAAACCAATGGGCATCTTTTTCTGACTGAAGGGACGCGACACCGGGTACGAGAATTTGACTCTGAGGGTAAACTCGTTGGCGTTGTGCGAGAAGGGATGAAGTTCCCAAAACGCGTGCGTCGCCATAATGAACTATTACACCTTGTAGATACCAATAATCATCGCGTTCTGTTTTTTGAGCACAATGAGCAAAGTGGAATGCGCCTGGCAGAGGCTCGCTTGGCTGCTCCCTCTACCGCACACCCTAATCGCTGGACGCTCGATGCGGTATTTTTTGCCGATTCTTGGTGGGTACTTAATGCTCAATCAAGTATGCAAAATACCGTTTTGCATCGCTTTGATAGCGACTGGCGTTATCGCGAGCAAGTGCAATTAAATGATTCTGCTGAACCATTCGATATGTTGGTGTATGAAGATACCTTGCTGGTTAGTGACATTTCTACCGGCATGATTTACCGGTTTGATTCAAATGGAGCGAGGTTGCCTGAGGTGCTCGTTCAACCCGCCTATGAGCACATCAGCGCATTAAGCATCGAACGCCGTTCTTATGAACGGGATATCTTAATAGCCCAAATCAGTTTGGCGTTTTTGTTTGTCGCCGGCCTGGCGCTCGCAGTTGTGTATTCGCGCAAGTCCCACTAATTTGGGGACGGAGGCGTCATTAAAGCGGCAGTCAAAAATTCAAGTAATTGATATCATTGGAATAAAGTCTTCATTAAAGTGAGTTGGTTAAAAAATAACCCCTCCGTCCCTCTTGTCTTCCACCCCTTATGAAAAGGAAAAATCAGATAGATGAAAACAAATAAATTGGTCCAAAACCCGTTGGCTGCTTACTGCTGCATTGCGCTTTTGTCTTTGGGAGTTGCACCCTCTAGCCTGCACGCAAATGAGGAAGTTGTTGCGACAAAAGCAGAGCATAACAAAGAGGGGGTACTCAAAGTACTGCTCGGAGCAGGCATTACCTTTGGTGGAGACGATGTAGCCAAAGCAAATTTTACGGATGGTTCCAGCGACAAACTTTATGCAGGGGCTTTAATTGATATTAAAGCAGGGGGTATTGTTAGCCTGCCAAGCTCGCCATACGAGATACAAGCCAGCGTTGGTTACTTTTTTGATAGCATTGCAGCGGAAAATGGCGATGCCTCATTTAACCGTGTTCCAATTGAAGTTTTGGGATTTTATCGACATGAAAAGCACCGTTTTGGTTTAGGCTTGAGCTACCATACCTCAGTGAATCTGGACCTCGAGGGGCCAAGTACTGACCTGAACTTGGATTTCAAAAATGCGGCAGGAAGCGTTATCGAATATGGCTATGAAATGAGTGATCGACTCGTTCTGGCAGTTAGAGGAGTGATGATCGATTACAAATTAGATGAAGCGGGTTCGATTAGTGACGATGTCGACGGCAACCATTTGGGGGTATACGCGTACCTAACCTTTTAGATTGTCAGTGGGAGGGGGACGGAGGTCGTGGTCGCTTACTAGATGGTTGCTCTCGTTCCCTTATCTTTCTTGACTCTGCGCCTTGTCGATACCTCGTTGATTAAAAAATAACCCCTCCGTCCCCATTCCATTCGGAACAGCCTGTCTCATCATAAGTACTTGTAAGATGGTCGCGTTGGCGTCCAGAATGGTTCATCTATCTGACTCAATAACTAACTATAAAAAATTGGGAGAAGGCTTGATGAAAAACGATACTATTCCTGGGCCGCGAGGGCATTGGCTATTCCGCAGTTTGTTTGACTACTTTCGTGACCCGCCCAGGTTTCTGATGCAAATGCGCCAAGAATACGGAGATATTGCGCACTTCAAGTTTTTTATCAAAGATGCATATGTGATTTTTGACCCTCAGTTAATTGGTGAAGTTTACATCACGCAAAATTCAAAATTCATCAAGAACAGACTTTTTTGGAATAGTGTAAAGGAGATATTTGGTAAGGGCTTATTAACTAACGAAGGTGACTCGTGGAAAAAACAACGCAAGATTGCCGCGCCTTCGTTTCAACCAAAAAATATCGCGAACTACTTCAATTTTATGGTTGAACTGACCGATGAAATGCTCGGGCAATGGCAGCCAGGCGACACGATAAAAGCGCACGAAGAAATGATGCTCCTTACTGCAGATATTGTTGCCAAAGCATTGTTTGATTCAACCACGAAGGGCCGCGGGCAGAAGCTTCTGGAGGCTATCATCGAAATAGAGCACATGATTCCTCGTCGCGTATCACGCCCACATCCTATCATTCACAGGCTGCCATTGCCGTCAAACAGACGCTATAAACAGCTGGTTAACATCATCGAGCAGGAAATTCTGTCATTTATTGATGAACACGATTCGGTTGACCACGAACGCAATACCTTACTGAAGCATCTCATGGACGCGACTTATGAAGATGGGAGCAAGATGAGTCGTAAGCAGTTGCGTGACGAAGTAATTAACGTTTTTTTGGCAGGGCATGACACGACGGCGATTACCCTTTCGTGGAGTTTCTATGCTTTGTCGAAGCATCCGGAGATACAGCGAAAGCTGGTTAAGGAACTGCGCGACGTACTGGGCGCGAGCCTTCCAACGATGGAAAAATTCAAGGATTTAAAGTACACGCGGCAGGTTATTTTGGAGTCTTTACGCTTGTACCCTGCGGCCTATGTGATGGGGCGGGAAAGCACCGAAGATGTGCAATTAGGGAATCACCGTATTCCCAAAGGAGCGGCGGTGTTGATTAGTCCTTATGTCATGCACCGTATGCCAGAGTATTTCGACGAGCCTGAAGCATTTAAGCCCGAGCGCTGGACCGAGGAGTTTAAGAAGGCATTGCCTAAACACGTGTATATTGCATTTGGCGGAGGCCCGAGAGTATGTATCGGTGAGCACTTTTCGATGATGGAAGCGGTGATAATTCTGGCCATGGTATATCAACGGTTTAGTCTGAAGTACGAGGGCGAAGACCCGCCGGAATATTTTGCTAGTGTTACACTGCCGCCAAAGCATGGTATGCCGGTACAGTTAATACCCCAAGGGTGAAAAGCGCAAAAAAGGGGACGGAGGCGTAAAAAACCAAAAAGGGGACGGAGGCGTAAAAAATAAATCGGCAGGCGGCGTCGTTTCTGGGGTTGTGGCAAGGTTGGTTAAAAAATGATCCCTCCGTCCCCAGCTTAGCCGGCGCGTTTGGTCTGATAGCCCTTGGCCTGCATCAGCTGAACCAGCATGTCGCGATGGTCGCCCTGAATTTCGATAATCCCGTCTTTGACGGCGCCACCTACGCCACATTTTTGTTTCAGTTCTTTTGCGAGTTTCTTGAGTTCATCGCTACTTTTCAGCACGCCTTTTACAAGTGTGACCCCTTTGCCTTTGCGGCCTTTTGTGTCGAGACTGATGCGAACGATGCCATCGCCTTCGGGGATGCGCTCTTGCTTACATTCGCACTGGTCTATCGGCTTGTTGCATTCAGAGCACATACGTCCGAATTCAGTTGAATAAACCGTGGCACGCTTGGTGGTATTTTTATGTTTCATGTTGATATTGAGAGCTTAATTGGTAAAGCGAGCTGTATGGCTTGCGTAATAAGTGGGTTGGCAAATTATGCCCCGACAAGGCGGAGTTTTCTACTCCAGCGTAGAGCACCCAGCCCAACCAGTACGCTTGAAAGACAAGCAGCAAGGTAAATTCCCTTTAGGTCGAAGAGGGAGGAAAGCCCTATCGATAAGGGTACAAATAAACCGATTAAACGCAGGAATGACATAATCAATGAGGGTCGCGGGTCGCCCGTACCATTAGCCGCTGCCGAGGCAACCATAATCATCCCCAGAAACAAATACGAAACAGGGACCAGATATAAATAATCACTTGCAGACTGAATGACCTGCTCGTCGTCGGTAAACCAGGCTGCAATATAAGGCGCAAATAACCACAGTAATATGCTGACGCCAAGCCCCCAAAAGATAACAAAGCGGAACGCGGTATTCAGGGCAAGTGCTACACGTTGGTACTCTTTTGCCCCCCAGTTTTGTCCGACAAAGGGCCCCATAATTGAAGACAGCCCCATGATGACAACGATACAAATGGATTCGATGCGAGTTGCAACACCGAAGCCGGCCACCGCCTCGGGGCTGTAACTGGCAACCATCCAGGTCATGATCGCGACGGAAAGCGGGGCGATGAGGTTTGTTCCTGTTGCGGGAATAGCCAGGCGCAGTATTGCCTTCCAGCTGCGGTATACACCGGAGTAGCATGCTTGCCAGGATAAAAAACGGAAGCGGAAGCAGAGATAGTACATGCCCATAATCAAGGCAATAGAGTAGGAAATAACCGTCGCCAGGGCCGCTCCGGCGAGTTCCATTCGCGGAAAGCCGAGCAGGCCAAATATCAGAATAGGGTCGAGCACAATGTTAACAAGCGCAACGCTGATCATAATGATGCCTGGAATGGTGGTGTTGCCCGCCGCGCGTATCGCCGAATTACCCACCATGGGGATAACCACAACAAAGCTTCCCATGAACCAGATATCCATAAAGTCATGGATGAGCGGCATCAAGCTGGGGGGGGCGCCGAGCACCGCGAAAATGCTATCCATATAGCGGTAGCCAAGCAGAGCAAATGAAATCGCAATACTGAGGGCTATAAACAAGGACTGTGTACTGTAACTTTTTACCAGTTCCAGCTCCTGAGCACCAATGGCGCGTGCGATTACCGACGAGGTACCGATGCCCACACCAAAGGCGAGGCTCAGCAGTATTGCCGTAATAGGTATGGTAAAGCTCATCGCAGCAAGAGGTTCGGTGCCGAGCTGACCGACATAAAATGTATCGACAATATTCATCGACATGATCGAGAGAATGCCCCAGATCATGGGGAGGGTCATCGAATAAAGCTGTTTGGCGACGTCGCCGGAAGTAAGATCCTGCTGGTTCACGGTGTTATATCGCTATGAATTGAGTGAAGGTGCAGAACGTTGATGAGTGGCTTGTCATTCATAGTAGTGCAGGGTGGTTAACGCGTACTCATGTTTATACGTCATCGGGCTTGGCTGCTTGATCTTGAGGCGCTGTTGCTGCGGGCTTGTTGTCGGTATCAGCATCTTGCGTCTCGTCAGCTTGATGAGCTTGGTTAAGGCTACTCTCTACTTGCTCACGCATAGTCGCAACAGCTGCTTCCTGCTCAGCCACAAAGTGCAAGGACATATTAAACGCCTGGCGGGTAAACTCCAGTACCTGATTAAAACCTTCATCAGAGAGTTGTCTGGTTTGGTCTTTGGAGCGATAGATGTTTATAAATTCTCGTTCTCGCTGATACTGCAGTGGCAATCTACCCGCGCCCCAGTCATTTAGTAATTTCCAGGTTTCGGGAGAGTAGGTACGGCTGTATTTGAGAATAAAAGGTATCGGGTCATTACGCGCCAAAAGCGCGGAGAGTCTGAGGATTAACTCAAACGAGAGGGTAGCGGTGCCGTTCTCTACCGCTTCGATTAATGACTTGTCTTTGAGGTTTATTGCTTCGCTGAGTTCGGTCGCAGTCAGGCCGGCTACCTCACGCAAGTCTTTTAGTGATTGGCCGGCGGCGAGCATCAATTTGAGTTGATCTTGCGACTGCATGATTGCCTTGCCGACCTTGTAAGACGTATCGGTGGTTTTTTTGGCAAAGCGGAAGGCACTTGAGGTGACATCACTGATTCGATCAAACAGGCTTGAAATAGCTTCTTCCGAGACCCACTGCTCGGGTTTCGCAGCTGCTTTGGCCGTGGCGCTTTTCGATCTCGGCTTTGATTCGCCTGTTTCGTGCGAAGATTCGTTCGGCGAAATTGATGATGCGCTTGCCGAGTTTTCTGAGGCCTTGCTGGCTGGCTCTTCTGCCGCGCTCTTCTTGCGGTGAGCTTCCGAACCGCCTTTTTTATTGCTTTTATGGGTATCAGTCATAGTTTCCAGCAGCTGTTAGCGGCTTAGCTCAGGTAGGTGACAAATCAGGCCGCGGAAGCGGCCAATTGTATATCAAGCTCGATAAAGTCGAGCAGCACTTCGGCGCTTTCTTTCACTACAAAGTCTGGCTCTTCGTCTTTTTGTCCCTCACCGGCCTTGGCTTCTTCGAAGCTTTCCCATTCGTCGAGCGTCGCAAAAGGTTTTAAGTTGTTGATCTTGCGGCGCTTGTTGATGATGTCGAGCTGTGCTTGATCCAGTGCTTTGTTTTCCTGTTCGCGCTGTGTTTTGTTCAAGGACACTTTGGACTTCTTGCGCTGTTGCTCCAGCAGGGCTATTTCTTCTAACAGTATTTTGTACTCCGGGTGTTGTGCGAAGCGTTCTTGGTGCTTGCTTTGCAGCCCGGCTGTGAGGCTGTCGATAGCTTTTTGGTGCTTGAATTTTGCGGCGTTAATCGAGTCCCATTTCAATGCGTGTTCGAGCGAGTCTTCACCTACTTTACTGCGATCCACCGTGTCTGGAACAATAATGTCTGGAATTACACCTTTGTGTTGCGTACTGGCTCCAGAGATTCGGTAAAACTTGGCTTGGGTGATTTTAAGCTGGCCGTGATTCAGGGGGCGAACTGACTGCACAGTACCCTTGCCGAATGTCTGTGAGCCCATGATGAGCCCGCGGCCGTAGTCTTGAATTGCCCCGGCGAAGATTTCGGAAGCCGAAGCGCTTAGCCGGTCAACTAACACGATCAGTGGGCCACCGTATACAAGAGAGGGGTCGGGGTCTTCCATAATCTCCACACGATCATTCGCGCTTCTGATCTGTACAGTTGGCCCTTCGTGAATAAATAAGCCTGTTAGGCGGTTGGCTTCATCCAGAGATCCGCCGCCATTGCCTCGCAGGTCAATAACAAGGCCGTCTAAATCTTGTTCAGCTTGTAATTCGCCAAGCAGGTTCAACACGTCTCGTGTGGTGCTTTTATAGTTTGGGTCGCCCTGTTGCATCGCTTGAAAGTCAGCATAGAAGGTAGGGATGTCGATGACGCCGATGTGTCTTTTCTTACCATTGCGTTCGATTTCGAGCAGGTTGCTGCTCGCTGCCTGATCTTCCAGTTTTACCTTGTCACGCACGATGCGAATTTCTTTGGTGTCGGTTTCGATTTGACTGTTGGCGGGAATGACTTCGAGCCTGACCAGCGAACGCTTTGGCCCGCGGATTAAATCCACCACTTCATCGAGGCGCCAGCCCACGACATTGACCATTTCTTCGTCTTCCTGGCCCACTCCCACGATACGGTCAGCCGGTTTTAATTGGCCTTGAGTCTGGGCTGGGCCGCCGGGAACCAGACGCACCACTTTGGTGTATTCATTGTCCGATTGCAGAACCGCGCCAATGCCCTCTAAAGAAAGACTCATATTAATATTGAAGTTTTCAGATGAGCGAGGTGAGAAGTAATTCGTGTGCGGGTCATAAACGGTAGTAAACGCGTTCATATAGGCTTGAAACGCATCTTCGCCGCGTACTTGAAGGTTTCGTTTTAGCTGGTTTGAGTAACGTTTGCTAAGTGTCTCTTTTGCTTCTGCGAGGGTCTTGCCGTTTAGCTTGATCGACAACACTGCGCTTTTGATGCGGCGTCTCCATAGGTCATCCAGCTCTGCGGTTGTTTCTGCCCAAGGGCTGTCTTTTCTGTCCGTCAGGATATATTCGTCTTTGTCGAAGTCGAGTTTGTCGAGCGTATCAAGCAGTTTTAGTTGCTTGCGAAGCCGGTCAATGACGCGTTCCATGTAGCGGTTGTAAATACGGAACCCGGGTTCAAGTTGTCCGGTTTTTAGTGCGCCATGAAGGCGAAAACGATAGGGTTCG
>JBFJVR010000048.1:0-10879 GCA_041624095.1 Oleiphilaceae bacterium | reverse complement strand
GGAGGACGTCGCGCGATCGATCATCACCCCACTCGAACAAGAGCTGCGAAATCTCGACTATGTAAAAGAAATGAATTCGACCTCGTATCAGAGCAGCGGCATCATCGTGCTCGAGTACGTCGAAGGCAGCGATATGGGCCTTGCCTTGGATCAGGTCAAAGAGTTTGTCGGCACGGTGCGCAACTTACCCAGTGATGCTGAGGAACCCGAAATTTCAAAGGTATCGCTCAATGAAGATGTCGCAACCTTAATTCTTTCGTCCAGCGCCAGCCTCGAAGAGCTACGGCCACTTGCCTATCAATTTGAGCGCCAACTGCTAGACCGTGGCGTCGCAAAAGTGGAGTTCATCGGACTTCCGGCGCAAGAAATCGCCATTCAGGTGCCTAGTGAACAAATTAACGCGCTAAAAATGTCCTTGCCGCAGATCGGCAAACGTGTTCAGGATGCCAGCCAAGATATTCCCGCCGGCACCAGCGGCAAGAATGAACTCGCCAAAGAGCTACGTGGCGTGCAACAGCGACGCAGCGAAGCCGGCTTTGAGCGCCTCGCCATTGTCACCGCACGAAACAATGAAACCTTGCAACTCGATGACTTCGCGGAGGTCAGCCAGCGCAACAAAAGCAATCAGGTAGAGGTATTCTACAAAGACCAACCAGCGGTATTGCTGCGTGTGCTAAGAACCCGCTCTTCCGATACGCTCGAAGCCGCCGAAACACTCAATAACTGGCTTAACGAAACACGCCCAAGCCTGCCGCAAAATGTAAGTTTGAACGCCTACAACGAAGCTTATATTTTGATCGAGGGGCGTATTGAATTGTTGATCAAAAATGGCCTTGGCGGGCTTATTCTGGTCGTCGGCATTCTATTTATCTTTTTGAATGGCCGCGTTGCCTTCTGGGTTGCCATCGGCATTCCGGTATCCTTTATGGGCACCCTCGCAGTATTGTACCTAGCCGGCGGCAGCATCAATATGGTCAGCATGTTTGCGCTCATTATGGCACTGGGCATTATTGTTGATGACGCTATCGTCGTAGGTGAAGACGCCATGACTCACTATTCCATGGGCGAAAACCCTCTAAAAGCTGCCGAAGGTGGCGCGCGTCGCATGTTCGTTCCGGTGCTGTCGTCGTCGCTGACCACCATATCTGCATTTTTGCCGCTCATGCTTATCAGCGGCATTATCGGTAATATTTTGTTCGCGATCCCACTGGTGATTATTTGCGTCATCATCGCCTCGGTGATTGAATGCTTTTTTATTCTTCCGGGCCATCTTAACCATAGCTTTCAGCGCGCGGTTAAAGCCACTAAGTCACATGCCCTGCGCGAAAAAATAGATTTCGCATTCAACCGGTTTCGTGACGGTCGGTTTCGTGCGCTGTCTGAGCTTGCAATGAAAAACCGCGGCACAACGCTCTGCATTGCTCTAGCGATATTTATCATATCCATCACCTTAATAATTTCAGGTCGGATTCAAAGCGAATTTTTTCCTCAACCTGAGAACCACATTATTCTCGGTAACGTCAAATTCGCCTCGGGTACACCACCCGAAAAAGTCAGCGCCTTCGGCAAGCAACTAGAACATGCCCTCAACCAGGCAAACGAAGAACTTAAGGAAGATCGTGACCTTGTGGTGCATTCGGTACTGCGAATTAATCAGGCGAGCTTCGACGGTGGTCAGAACTTTTCGAAAGGTGAACAATATGCCTCACTGCACGTCGAGCTGCTGACGCCAGACGAACGCAATGTGCGCAACCCCGATTTTATTGCCACTTGGCGTAAACACCTAGACCTGCCAGATGGAATTGAACAGCTAAGCATTACCAGCCCGCGCGGAGGTCCGCCAGGCAAGGACATAGACATCTTCCTAACCGGCCAAGCCCCTGAAGTACTTAAGGAAGCTGGCGAGGCCATCGCAACCAGGCTGAAAAGCTACGTTGGCGTAAACGACATCCAGGACGACCTGCCATTTGGTAAAAACCAATACCTGTTCGACCTTACTGAATCGGGTAAAGCGCTAGGCTTAAGCATTAGGGATGTTGGTAATCAGTTACGTGCCGCTTTCGATGGCCAGCTCTTGCAGGTGTTTTATGACGAAAATGAAGAGATCGAAGTAAGCATTGTGCTGCCAGACGAAGAACGACATTACAGTCAGGCACTCGACCAGTTCCCGATTGTCACACCGAGTGGTGATATTACGCCGCTGAGCAATGTAGTTAGCCTTACCGACCGCAAGGGTTTAGAGCTCGTCAGGCATACCAATGGCCAGCTGGGCCTCCATGTTACAGCGGGCGTTAATCCATCCGAAAATAACGCTAACGTCGTACTAGAGGATCTTCAAACTTCGTTTCTTGACGAAGTACGCCGCGAATATGGCATCAATATCGCACTCAAAGGACGAGCCGAGGAACAAGCCCAAACCGGGAAAGAAATGATGCTTGGCGCCAGCGTAGGTTTGAGCCTTATCTATATCATTCTAGCTTGGGTGTTTGGTTCGTATACATGGCCTTTTGCAGTCATTCTCGCCATACCGCTGGGAATCTCGGGTGCTATTCTCGGGCACTGGCTACTTGGCCTGAATCTGACATTGCTGTCTTGGTTCGGCTTTTTTGGCTTATCGGGCATCGTCATTAACGACGCCATTATTCTGGTTACCTTCTACCGCCAGTTACGAAACCAGGGCATGGGCATTCACGAGGCTATTGTCGAAGCAAGTTGCCTGCGACTGCGCGCCGTTATGCTGACGTCGTTGACCACTATTGCCGGGCTTCTGCCCTTGCTGTTCGAAACCTCCCTGCAAGCGCAGTTTCTGATCCCTATGGCGGTAAGTATTTCGTTCGGCTTAGCCTATGCAACGGTACTCATATTATTTGTTATTCCAGCGCTAGTCACCCTGATTGAAGAGTATCAACAAAAACCTAAGCAGATTTAATTGGGGACGGAATTGGGGACGGAGGCGTTATCTGCCCGGCCCCTATGCCGCGCTATCACTGCAACAAGCATAAATCTGGTTAATTTTTGATCCCTCCGTCCCCGCTTTTGTTTACTAAGGTTGCAGCAGTTGGAGTACCAGTTTTTGATCGCTGTTAGCTTGTGCTCTTAAGGCTAGATCCGCTTGCTCAAGGAAAGACGTTTTGGCGAGATCCGATGCAGCCTGAGCGATGTCTGTATCGCCAATGCGGCTTTTCGCTTCAGCTGCGGCAATGCCGGCGCTTTGCAGTTGATCGAAGCTCGCGTTCAGGCGCTGGCCGATTGCGCCAAACTGGCTGGCATCTTCGCTCACTCGCTCTAGCGCTTGATCGATCACGGCGACAGCATTAGACGCCCCCTGCTGAGTGCTGATATCCAGCTCAAACAAACCATCGTCAGACAAAGCCTGGGACAAACCCGAGCTATCAAGCTGCAATTGATCTCCGGCGTCGGGCCCTACCTGAAAGTTCAACTGCGCATCGTCCGAAAACAAGGCCGTGCCATTGAAGTTTGTCGACTCGAGAATCGAGTTAATTTCATCCCCCAATTGTTGAGCCTCTGCATTCAGTGCTTGGCGATCCTGATCATTCAGTGCACCATTAGCCGCGCCCAGTGATAATTCGCGAATACGCTGTAAATTCTCGGCGATACTGGTCAAGCCGCCTTCGGCTACCTGAGTCAAAGACACGGCATCGGCCACATTGCGGCTAGCCTGAACATTACCACTCATTTGGCTGGCAAAACGGCTTATTATGGCCAACCCAGCCGCATCATCGGCAGCCGAGCTAACTCGTTCACCCGATGCAATGCTTGACGAGATTTCACCAAAGGCTTGTGCCGGACGAGACGCCATAAATGAAGATGGCGCTGATATATTGACTGGCATGACTTACCTCCTGAGTCGGGGATGCATCCATTTTTCGCGATTTGACCGCAAATCCCTTTCTCAACTTTTCCAAAACAGCGCGGCGGATGCGACCCGTAAAAGAGAACACTAAGTATAGACTACAGAATTAAAGCCCGGTTCCTTTTCGTCTCCGCTAATTGTGCTATCTGGGGTCGGAGGCGTATTCTGCTATGCCCTGAGGCCGCGCCAGGACTGAACAAAAAGTGAAACTGGTTAATTTTTGATCCCTCCGTCCCCATCCGGAAGGGGCTTAGTCGAAGGCGTTCTCTATTTGTTCCTGCGAAAACCCCCTGCCTAATAAAAAGCGCATTTGTTTCGCTTTTTCTTTGAACTCACCTCCTTTCCATGCACCAAAGCGTTTTTCCCGCACTTCTTTAGCCAAGGCAAACCAGTCTCCGTCGAAGGCCTCTAAGCTCGCGTCTATCAATTGTTCGTCGACGCGTTTCGTTTGCAATTCGCGTCGCACCCACAAGGGCCCATGACCTCGGGCAAAGCGACTACGCACCATCATCTCTGCAAAACGCGGCTCTGATAAGTAGCCTTCATCGATTAATTGTGCCGTAACTAACTCTACGATTGCTTCGTCGTAGCCTTTTTGCACCATGCGTGAGAACAGTTCGTAATGCCCATAATCACGACGCGCAAGCATGGCGATTGCAGCATGTCGGGCTAATTGAATATCATCTGGCACAATACACCTTCTGCTTATGCTTCCTTACCGTATTTACCTGGTTCCAGACTCAGTAAGAGGCAAATGATCAAAAATAATTCCGAATTACCTTATTCGGGGTTAGACTAAAGCCGCCACAAATTGATCGGGCCACGCAAATGCTCCGTTCTCGTTTAAGGCAAGGCAGCGATAGTGCTATTTTACTCTCAAAATTGGGACTTGTACTCGAAGCCAGCTGCCAACTAATTTAACTCAGGGCCGTGGAAAACACTAACGGCCTAGCGAAGGCATTTGAGGCGTTTAGTAAACGTAGCTGACTGTGTAAAGCGGCGCAATGATCCGTTTGCCGCTTGAAACCGAGCTAAACACGCTAAAAGCAGGATATACAAAGCAAACATATTAACTTGCCGCAGCTGTTCGCAATAGCAACGAATAATAAGGTAACTTCAGGAAAACCCATGGCCACTTTTTTGACCAAGCTCTTCAAGCCAAAATGGCAAAGCAAGCATACCCCTACCCGACTTGAGGCCGTCAAAGCACTCGACGCTAACGACGAAGAACAACATCAGGCGCTCCTTTCGATTGCGGCAAAGGATACCAGTACCGATGTACGAAAAGCCGCCCTTGAAAGAATCAACCTAACCGACGCCTTGATCGATCTGCACAAAAGTGCGAACGAGGAACTTCAAAAGGCAATTGAAGAACGCCTGTATGCTTTGGCCAGCGCTCAATCACTGACACTGTTCGACTTGATCGTCGACTCTGCACTGCTAACAGATATGATCGTGCGCTCAGATAAACCCGACGTATTCATCAATGGCTTGGCCCGTATCGAAGACCCTAAAGCACTGCTGAACATTGCACTGAATAGTAAAACCAGCAAAATCAGGTGTGCTGCAGCAGAACTCATAGAAACCGAAGAGCAGTTAAACGAACTTACGCAAGCCGCGAAATCAAAAGACAAATCTGTTTACCAAATTGCTAAGCTAAAACTGTCTAATATTAAGTCGCAAATCAAGACACAAGAGTCGCGCCTCGCTGACATCGAGCAAACCCTGATTTCGATTCAGGAGCACGCACAAACTGAAAATACCAAATTGTATGATGCAAAACTTGAAACCCTTAGCGCTCGCTGGCAAAAGCTAAAAGAATACGCGACAGAGACTCAAGTACAAAAGTTCAACTCAGCTTTCGATATCTGCCGTCAGAAACAAGCGGATATCCAAGCCCGGCAAAACCTCGCGGAAAATGAAGAACAGAGACTTAGGACTGGGGGAGACGAGCAAGAAGCGACACTACAAACCCTATCGGACACCCTGCAAAGATTTAGAACACTGGCAGCTTCCCCCCAAGAAGTTTCGGCACTGGATGCGCTGATTAAGACCCAAGAAACACGCTGGCTCGAAGCGACCAAAATGAGCAAGGTAGGCAAAGCGCAACAGAAGCATTACCAGTTATTGATTGGCGAGCTGAAAAATTACCTGCGGTCGCTTAAGTCCCTCGCTGAAGCAACTCGCCAACTGGCCGAACTCAGCGCAGCGTTGGCACAAAAGACGGCGACACCAGCAGAACTGCTAAAGCACACTCAACAACTGCAAAAGCTGGTAAACAAAATCGCTTGGCCGGATGACTATCAAAAGCCCGAGCAACTCAAAATAGCAGCCAAGGCTTTAGGCCATTCCGAAGATATCAAGCAGGCACTCAATAAAAATACCAAGGAGCTATCGCAAAAAATCAGCTCCCTGCTAGAAAAGCTGGATCGCGCCCTTGATGATAAACACATCAAGCAATCTGCTAAAACTCTAAAAGAGATACAAGGCCTGTTGAGCCAACTCGACAGCAAAACCATCGACCGTTTTCAAAACCAGCTTAGCTTAAGAATGAAGCAACTGAACGACTTGCGAGACTGGCAAGGCTTCGCTGCCAGCCCGCGTCAGGTCGCCCTCTGCGAGACGATGGAGAAACTGGCCGAGCAACACCTGGACCCACAAGCGAAAGCCGACAAAATCAAAGCCATGCAAAAAGAATGGAAAACCTTGGGCGGTGCTGCAAATCAGGAAATTTGGGAACGATTCAAACTTGCCGCAGACAAAGCCTACGAGCCATGCAAGGCATATTTTGAGGAACAGAAACGTCTTAAGGCAAGCAATCTGGAACGCAGGAAGACACTGATCGAACAATTAGCTGGCTTTATAGAGGGTAACGACTGGAGTGCTGCGGACTGGAAAGCTGTCGAACGAATTGAGCAGCAAGCAAAAGCGGAATGGAAAGCAGCCTTCCCGGTAGACTTTAAAGCAAACAAAGCCCAGCAAACCCAGTTCAATGAGCTGCTGGCGAAGCTGGATCAGTATCTCGATGGTGAACGCGAAGCAAATCTTGTACTAAAGACGCAGATTGTTACTGCAGCGGAAGACCTAATTGAGCACGAAGACTTGGATCATGCGATTAATGAAGCAAAATCCTTGCAACGCCGCTGGCAAAATATAGGGATCACCAAGCACAAGCAGGACCGAGCCCTGTGGAAAAAATTTCGCGCCGCCTGCGACCAAATTTTTGCCCGCCGTGAGCAAGCTAAAGATAGCCGCAAGCAAGAAATAGAAGCAGCGATAGGCCAAACAGAAGCGTTTTTGCTAGCACTTGAATCCCTGACGGCCGAGCTTGGCGAGAAAACAAGTGAAGAGCTTAAACAAGCGTTAACGGACTACCGCAAGCAGTTCAAACAGCTGCCTACCCTGCCAAAAAACAAGGCCGATTCTACCCAGCAACGCTTTGAAAAAGCCGTCGCGCTCATCAAACAACAACGCAACACGCTGGAAAACCAGCGACGCAGAGCACAGTGGTTACAGGTTCAGCAAAAAGCAAAGTTATGTCGACAATTACATGCTGGGGAAATCGACTCTCAGCGGGCTTCAGCGGGCGAGTTTGACTCAGAGTTCGATGGCGAGGCCGAAGCTATCGATTCGCCTTTGCAGAAAGACCTTAAATCTGTCTGGATCTCCCTGAAGGCGGGCGCACTTAAGTCTGAATTTGTTCATGACGATACCGATGCCCGCGCGCATTGCATACGGTGTGAAATAGCAACGGGGATAGACTCTCCTGACAGCGATAAAGAACTCAGGATGCAGCTGCAGGTAAGCCGCCTGTCCGAAGGCATGTCGTCGTTCTCAGAAAGCCAAAGTCGAGAAGAGCAATTAAGCGAATTATTGGCCGACTGGTATCAGAAAGTGGGGCTTTCGCTAAAAGATTACGCGCCACTCGAAACACGCATTCAGCGCTGTATTGACGCTTTGTTTGGCTAAGTCCGCTGCGTGTAGTTAGCTTGTCTGGCTTCAGCTAAAATACCTAGCCAAAGGGGCGGTCTCGATACTGCCCCCGCAGCTGCATGAGGCGGCCAAAACTCAGCACATCCTGCCCTCACAAAGACATTGCTTGTGTGTGAGAGACTGCCCCCAAAGCGGGCTTGAACACAGGGTCAAGCTCGCCTCTGTCTAACTTAATACTAAGGCCGAGCTTTACGGATTTTGATGTCAATCTTGAGTTTTTTGCGTCACTGCCTGTGCAATTCCCTGTAATGCCGCTTCGAGTTTATCGACAATGCCACAGGCCGAGGCTGCATGTCGCTCAGCTAAGTAACGGGGTGAGTTATAGCCAAGCCATACCTGCCCTGCTTGGTCTTCCCACACCAGTATTTTTAACGGCAAGTCGATACCAAGGGTCTGCGCACAGTGCATTAACGGCGTCCCGCCTTTAGGATCGCCAAAGATGAGTAGCTGGGTAGCGCGCAGGTTTTGACCAATACTGGCTGCACCTGCCGCATGGTCAATGCGGGCAAAAACCCTCAGTCCGCGCTGCTTCACGGCCTCTTCAGCGAGATCCATCGTCGCCGCTACGCTATGCGCACTGCTGCGCGTCTGCAAACCATCAACCGCGTGACTGCCAACGCTATAAAGTACCAAACAAAGTAGCACCGCTACACGAAGCATATTCATATCAGAACTCCTTGATCGTGAAGCTATTTAAATGAAGATTTAAAAGAAGAGTCGGGGGCGAAGTGTTCGCTCTGCCCCCGACTTTTGCCAGTTATTAAAGCCGGCCTATAGAATGGTAAAGTTTAAGCCTGCGTTAGCTTGTAAGCGCTCCAGCAGGGCATCGCCCATAGCGCTCGATGGCGTGAGCATGCCAGCGACTTTTGGCGTCTTTTTCTTGTCCAGCGCCAAACATGCGGCGCTTTCTCCCAACATTTTAGAGGTCGAACCATAGCCTGGGTCTCGATCACCCGTAACGCGAGCGACAATTTTGCTACCGCCTTTGAACTTACCCACTACTGTAAAATTAAAGAAGCCTGCTTCGCGCTCCGCCTGATCAGGCCCTTCGCCCGGCTCGGGGAAAAACTTATTCAGGACTTTTTTGTATAAGGAATCTGGCTTGCCTGCCATCATTGCGCCCAGTGCGACCAAACCGGCATAGCCCTTCAGACGACCGGCCAGACCTTTACCGCTTACCATGGCCTCGTCATACTGAAAATCCTTACCGTAGGGATATCCCAGTAAGGCATGGCTACGCCTTACCACGCGAGTATTAATCGCTGCCATGATAAACGGCATGATCCAGGCGTCGATGTCTTCATCAAACTTAACACTTTTTAAATCTTCTTTGTCGGGCCCACTGGTTTCGCCTTCGGGGTTTAGCCCGTAAGGGTTGAAAAGTACTTTATATATCGCAGGGTCTTTTTCAGCTTCGGCCATCACGTTATTCATACTTGCATACGTGCCTCCACTGAAACCGCCCTTAGCCGACTTAAGGCGCATTTTAACCATTTGGCAATGCTCGCCCTTTTTCGCCATCGCTTCGCGCTGAATAAAATGCACCCCCATGTCGGAGGGAATCGAATCGAACCCACAGCAGTGTACGATGCGCGCACCCGAGGCTTTAGCGGCTTCGTTGTGCTGGTCAATCATCCGGCGAATCCATTGGGTTTCGCCGGCTAAGTCAACATAGTCGGTGCCATTTTCAACACACGATGCGACAAGTTCATCACCATACAAAGCATAAGGCCCCACGGTAGTGCAAATAACCTTGGTACGGCTGGTCATCGCATCCAGACTGGCTTTGTCGTGACTATCTGCAACAATCAGTTCAACCTCGTCATTGCCCAGTTCGGCACGCACCTGCTCTAGCTTGCTTTGGCTGCGACCCGCCATCGCCCATTTAAGCTCACCCTCAACACCATATTGTTTAAGGTAGTACTCTGCGACAAGACGCCCGGTAAACCCGGTAGCACCCCAAATTATGACATCAAACTCTCTTTTCTTTTTAGCCATGTTCACCCGCTCCGAATCAATTCGTCATACTAGGTATTGTTAACATTTTATTATTGAAAAAGGCGAACCTACAGGTTCGCCTTGTCTTCTTTTAGTGGGTCGCCAAACCCAAACTATAGGCCCTACACTACATGGCTGACATGCCGCCGTCTACAGGTACGGCAATGCCATTCATATAGGTGTTCAAGGGAGACAACATCATCACCATGACATTCACTACTTCTTCTACCCGCGCAATACGCTTCATTGGGCAGCCTCTCGCCAGATTCTTGTTCACATCCGCTATGTCACCCTTAGGGTTCATAATCGGATTATCAACCATTGGGGTTTGCGTAAAGAAGGGGCAAATGGCATTGACTCGCACGTTCATGCCGCCAAACTCTACCGCCGCAGTCTTGGTCAAACCAATTACCGCATGCTTAGCCGCGCCATAGCTGCTGCCCATTGGCGTGCCGCCCAATCCAGCCATAGAGCTGACGTTCAGTATGGCACCATCTTTTTGAGCCGCCATCGCACGCAACTGATATTTCAGACCAAAGGCAACACCCTTGGTGTTGACGTCCAACTGTCGCGATAAAGTAGCGCCATCAAGCTGGGTAAGCGGACCTAAATGTGGCGCAATGCCGGCATTGTTTACAGCGATATCGAGTTTTCCAAATGCCTCCACGGTAGCCGCAACCAGCGCTTCTGCATGGCTTTCTTCGGCAACATCTCCGACCAGAGAGACCACTTTTGCACCCAAGGCTTCTGCTTCAGCAACTGTGGCAGCCAAACCCTCGGCATTAAAGTCCGCCAGACAAAGCCCAGCCCCGCGCTTTGCTAATTCAAGCGCCAACTCTTTACCAAACCCACTTGCAGCTCCGGTAATCAAAGCACTCTTACCTGTAAAGTCTAATATTGCATCCATTACTTCATCTCTATTCTAGCTAAACAGCCCGCGCAAGGGCTGTCTATTGTTATTGGTCACTAGCCTGCGGGCTAGATCGTCAAACCACCATCAACGACGATACATTC
>JBFJVR010000047.1:0-10888 GCA_041624095.1 Oleiphilaceae bacterium | reverse complement strand
CGTCAGGCGGTAACTAATCCAAATAATACTTTGTACGCGATCAAGCGTTTGATCGGTCGTCGTTTTGAAGATGACGTAGTGCAGAAAGATATTAAGATGGTGCCTTATACCATCACTAAGGCCGACAATGGTGATGCGTGGGTTGAGGTAAAAGGCGACAAAAAAGCGCCACCTCAGATTTCTGCTGAAATCCTCAAGAAAATGAAGAAAACGGCAGAAGACTTTTTGGGTGAGTCTGTTACCGAAGCGGTTATTACCGTTCCGGCTTACTTCAATGACTCACAGCGCCAGGCAACTAAAGATGCAGGGCGTATTGCGGGGCTTGAAGTTAAGCGTATTATTAACGAGCCTACTGCGGCGGCGTTAGCCTATGGTCTAGATAAGAGCAAAGGCGACTCGACTATTGCGGTTTATGATCTGGGTGGTGGTACCTTCGATATCTCTATTATCGAAATTGCCGACGTAGATGGCGAGAAGCAGTTCGAAGTATTGGCAACCAATGGTGATACCTTCCTCGGTGGTGAAGACTTCGATATGACTTTGATCGACTACCTGGCCGAGCAGTTCAAGAAAGATAGCGGTATCGACCTGAAAGGCGACGCGCTGGCGATGCAGCGTTTGAAAGAAGCTGCCGAGAAAGCCAAGGTAGAGTTGTCCAGTGCGCAGCAAACGGATGTGAATCTGCCTTATATTACGGCAGATGCTTCTGGTCCTAAGCACTTGAATGTTAAGTTGACGCGATCGAAGCTTGAGTCTTTGGTTGAGGCTTTGGTTGAACGCAGTCTGGCGCCATGTAAGACAGCCTTGAATGATGCTGGTCTGAGCGCTTCTGAAATCGATGACGTCATTCTTGTTGGTGGCCAGACCCGTATGCCTTTGGTACAGAAAAAGGTAGAAGAGTTTTTCGGCAAAGAGCCACGTAAAGATGTAAACCCTGACGAAGCGGTAGCGATTGGTGCTGCGATTCAGGCGGCAGTGTTGTCTGGTGACGTAAAAGACGTATTGTTGTTGGATGTTACCCCTCTGACTCTAGGTATCGAAACCATGGGTGGCGTTGCGACTCCGCTGATCGAAAAGAACACCACGATTCCTTCGAAAAAGTCGCAGGTGTTCTCTACAGCTGAAGACAACCAAACTGCGGTAACGATTCACGTTGTTCAGGGCGAACGTAAGCAGGCGGCTCAGAATAAGTCCTTGGGACGTTTTGATTTGGCCGATATTCCGCCAGCACCTCGTGGTATGCCACAAGTAGAGGTTACCTTCGATATTGATGCGAACGGTATTTTGAATGTGTCGGCGAAAGATAAGGCGACGGGTAAAGAGCAGTCTATCGTGATCAAGGCGTCTTCAGGTTTGTCGGATGACGAAATTGAACGCATGGTAACTGATGCCGAAGCGAACGCGGAAGAAGATCGCAAGTTCGAAGAGCTGATCACTGCGCGTAATCAAGGCGATGCGATGGTTCACGCGACCAAGAAAACGCTTGAAGAAGCAGGTGATAAAGCTTCTGATGAAGAACGTACGGCCATTGAGTCTGCGATTTCCGAGTTGGAAGAAGCCTTGAAAGGCAGCGATAAGGACCTGATCGAAGAGAAAACCAAGGCATTGACCGAGGCATCTTCAGCATTGGCGCAGAAGATGTACCAAGAACAGGCCGCTGCGGGTCAAGCGGGTGCGGCAGACGCAGCTGCTGAAGAAGCTGCGGACGCAACCGATGACGTTGTCGATGCTGAGTTTGAAGAAGTTCAGGACGATAAAAAGTAAGTCGGTAGCACCGGGTTTGCACACGATTAGTTTGTAGCCCGGACTTTAGTCCGGCAGAATTGCGAACGCGGGAGCTTGTCTTCCGCGTTTGTGTATCTCCGGTTTGAGAATAAATGACCGTATTAAATGGCCTTCGCGCTAGCGCGAAGGCTGATGTTAGTAAAATTGGTGTAGATGCTTGCTATGGCAAAAAGAGATTATTACGAAATTCTGGGCGTGGAGCGTTCGGCAGACGAAAAAGAAGTCAAAAAGGCGTATCGCCGTTTGGCAATGAAATACCATCCCGACCGTAATCCTGATGACGCAGCGGCAGAGGAAAAATTCAAAGAGGCGACAGAGGCCTACGAGGTGCTGTCGGACTCACAGAAGAAAGCGGCCTACGATCAATATGGCCATGCCGGTGTCGACCCGAATGCAGGTGGTGGCGCTGGCTTCGGTAGTGGCAATTTCAGCGATATTTTCGGCGATGTATTTGGCGACATTTTTGGTGGCGGGGGCGGTGGTGGCCGTTCGAGAAGCACTCGTGGTGCGGACCTTCGCTATACCCTTGAGCTAGACCTCGAAGACGCAGTTAAGGGTACGACGGTTAAAATTCGTGTACCTACTCAGGTTAGTTGTAAGCCATGTGGCGGAACAGGCGCGGCAAAAGGCTCCAAGCCAGAAGCTTGTGGCACTTGCCATGGATCGGGTCAGGTGCGCATGCAGCAGGGCTTCTTTTCGGTACAGCAAACGTGTCCGCATTGTCGTGGTCAGGGCTCTATTATCAAGAATCCATGTTCGTCTTGCCATGGTGCGGGTGTACAGGAAGAGCAAAAAACCTTGTCGGTTAAAGTGCCGGCCGGTGTTGATACCGGTGACAGAATTCGTCTTGCTGGCGAAGGCGAGTCGGGAGTTCAAGGTGGGCCGTCGGGCGATTTGTATGTTCAGGTCTCGGTTAAAGAGCATCCTATTTTTGTACGTGACGGTAAGAATCTCTACTGTGATGTGCCTATCAGCATGGTTGATGCCGCCCTTGGTGGTGAGCTTGAAGTACCGACGCTCGACGGGCGCGTGAAGCTGAAAATTCCTGCTGAAACCCAAACGGGCAAGCTGTTCCGTTTGCGTGGCAAGGGCGTGGTTCCGGTTCGGGGTGGTGCCGCCGGCGACTTGATGTGTCGTGTCATGGTCGAAACGCCAGTGAACTTAAGTAAGAAACAGAAAGATCTGCTGCGGGAGTTTCAGACAACGCTGGATCAGGACGGTGACCAAAAGCACGCACCTCAGAAGCATACCTGGTTTGAAGGTGTGAAGAACTTCTTCGATGATATGAAACTGTAGTCTGGTGAAGATGTAGCGGGTGTTTCAAAAGTGATTGGTCAAAAGAGGAATAAGTGTGATTAAAATCGCGGTGACCGGTGCAGCCGGCCGAATGGGTAAGATGCTTATCGAAGCAGTGGCCCTATCGCAGGATGCAGAACTTAGTGCGGCTATCGTGCTGCCAGATAGCAGTCTCATTGGAGCAGATGCGGGCGAGCTGTCCGGTTTGGGGGCCAATGGTGTGAAAATAGTTGGTCGGCTTGCGGAGGTGATTCAGGGTTTCGATGTGTTGATTGACTTTTCTGCTCCGGATGCAACCCTCGATAATGCCGCGCTCTGTGCAGAGTATGGCAAGGGGCTGGTTGTGGGTACGACGGGCTTTAGCGTTGAAGAAGAGCAACGTTTGCTGGCTTTTCAGGATCGTATAGCGCTTTGTAAGGCTGCGAATTTTAGCACGGGAGTCAATGTGTGCCTGAACTTACTGCACAAAGCAGCGCAGGCACTGGGCGACGACTACGACGTTGAGATCTACGAGGCCCACCACCGGCACAAGGTAGACGCACCATCTGGTACGGCCCTGGCGATGGGCGAGTCGGTATCGGATGCGCTGGGTAGGGACTTGCGCAGTGTCGCGGTATATGGCCGTGAAGGCCAGACGGGCGCGCGCGATCGCGATACCATCGGTTTTGCTACGGTTCGTGGTGGTGATGTGGTGGGCGATCACACGGTCATGTTTCTCGGGGACGGTGAACGAGTCGAAATTACACATAAGGCATCAAGCCGGATGTCCTTTGCACGTGGCGCTGTCAGGGCGGCGGTATGGTTAAGCGAGCAGTCTCCCGGTTTGTTCGATATGCGCGATGTGCTCAATTTGAAATAATTAACAGTCTCCTGCAGGCTTGTTGGCTAAACTTGCCTGTCGCACGGGTTGATCTGATATCAGCCCGCTTTTCTTCATATCTCGATAATGCCCCGCTATGAATAAAAAGAAAGAAGTGCTGCTTAAGCAGTCAGTGATGCAATTAACGCAGCAAAAGAGGTTCCCCGAAGCGCGGGATGCGGCGCTCAAATTGGTCAAGGCATTGCCGAAGGATCTCGAGGTCTGGTATGCGCTAGCCCAGCTGCACGAAAGATTGGGTGAAATTGAACCCGCCGTGCGCGCCTATCTGAAAGTTTGTTTGCGGCCTTCTCCGGTATTTGCAGTGGCAGTTAAGCGTGCGGCCTTGCTGTGCGTTACTTATGGTTTGGATAGTCTAGGGGTTTCGATTTCCGAGATATGGGTGAAGCAGTCACCAAAGCTCGCCGAAGCCCATTTTCATTTGGGGTATTTCTGGTTTAGCCAACGTCACTATTTGGCGGCCGAACCAGCCCTGGTTAAGGCTTTGGAACTGGATCCCGATAACGTGAGTTATCTTAATCATCTCGCTCAGCTATATGCGTTTATTGCCGAGGCGGAACGGGCGATTCCCTTTCTCGATAGAGCCAAGCTGCTCGACCCACATAACAAGTCGCCACACTATTTCGATTTGATGACGCAAAATTACCTCAGTGATTTTTCAGATGCGGATATCTGCAAGCGACATTGCGAATTTGGCAAGATGCTGGAAGCTATCTACCCAGAGGCCGATAGCATTGAGTTTCGTAAACCCTCCGAAAGGTTGCGCGTCGCTTATGTTTCTCAGGATTTCAGGCGACATTCCGTTGCCTACTTTATTCTGCCTGTGCTTCGCGAGCATGACCGAAAACAGGTAGAAGTGTTTTGCTATAGCGATGTTGCTCAAGCTGATGACATGACGGCGACGATCAAGGGTTTGTCCGACCACTGGTGTGACGCTCACCGGCTCAGTGATGGCGAGTTAGCGAAGCGTATAAGGGAAGATCAAATAGATATACTGGTTGATCTGGTCGGCTATGCTGGGGCGAGCCGGGTTGAGTTGTTTGCACAGCGTGCAGCGCCGATACAGGTAACCTACTTAGGTTACCCTAATACAACGGGTTTAAGTCGAATGGATTATCGGCTTACCGACGCCTTATCTGACCCGCCGGGTATGACCGACTCGTACTATAGCGAAACCTTGCATCGTCTGCCTGAGCGTTTTCTGTGTTTCGAGCCAGCGCAGGATGCCCCGGAGGTATCGCCTCTGCCAGCGCTTAAAAACGGATTTATAACCTTTGGCTCCTTCAATGCCTTCCAGAAAATCAATCAGGGTGTACTGGGTTTGTGGGCCGAAATTCTGGGGCGCACAACGAATTCGAGGCTATACATTAAAGCCAAGCCCTTCACTGAGGAAGCTTTTCGGAGAAAAGTGTGGGCTATATTTGAGGCGCGTGGCGTGAATCGGGAGCGTGTCGAACTGCTGGGGTGGACGCCCGATACTTCGTCGCACTTGGAACATTACAGTAACGTCGATATTCATTTGGACTCTTTTCCGTATAACGGTACTACCACTACGTTCGAAGCGCTTTGGCAGGGAGTGCCCACTATTACTTTGGCGGGAGAAAATCACCGTTCGCGAGTAGGGGGTAGTATCCTTGGTAATGCTGGACTCGAACAATGCGTGGCGCACTCCACCGCTGATTATGTCGAAGCAGCGCTCGCTATGGCCGCCAATATTGACGACTTGGTGCAACTGCGTGCTTCGCTTCGCACGCAACTGCGTGAAAGCACTCTTATGGATGCGGCGGGCTTTGTGAAACAGCTTGAGCTTGCCTACCGGTCAATGGCAGAAAACATCGCTTAACTGACGTTCGCGGGCAGTGGTTAAATTAGACATGGCAGGGTCAAATGTGTACAATGCCGCCGTTTGAGGAATGGGCGTCACTTCTAACCGGCGCCGACGAATAGCTAAGGCGAGGTGGAGGCTGCTCTATCTCGCTTTTTTGCAACTTCAGTCAGTCAAATAGCTTTCTCAAACCCGCCCAAAGACGGATTCTTTACGAATTTCTACCAGTATTAGCCGCTTACAACGAGGAACTGGCGTTGAGTAAACCTGCAATTTTAGCTCTTGAAGACGGATCCATTTTTAAAGGGATATCTATTGGCTCCGACGGAGAAACCATAGGGGAAGTCGTATTTAATACCGCGATGACCGGTTATCAGGAGATCCTGACCGACCCTTCTTACGCCAAGCAAATCGTGACATTGACCTACCCTCATATTGGTAATACCGGGGCGAATCAGGAAGATGTTGAATCTCAGCAAATATGGTCTGCCGGGCTCGTTATTCGAAACCTGCCATTGCTCGCCAGTAACTGGCGCAGTGAAAAGCCGCTTGATCAATATCTTGCTGAAAATGACATTGTTGCGATCGCAGAAATTGATACCCGTCGCTTAACGCGTATTTTGCGCGAAAAGGGCGCTCAGAATGGCTGCATTATGGCTGGCGACAATATTGATGAGGCGAAGGCGATTGCCGCCGCCAAATCATTCCCTGGCCTGAAGGGCATGGATCTCGCCAAAGAAGTCACCTGCGATGAAGCGCGCAGCTGGACTCAAACCGAGTGGACGCGCACAGATGGCTACCGTGAGCAGGGTGAGACCGAATTTAAGGTTGTTGCTTACGACTTTGGTGTAAAAAACAATATTCTGCGAATGCTGGCTGAGCGAGGCTGCAAACTGACGGTTGTACCGGCACAAACTCCGGCAGCGGAGGTATTGGCAATGTCTCCTGATGGCGTGTTTTTGTCGAATGGCCCAGGTGATCCGGAGCCGTGTGACTATGCGATTACCGCGATTAAAGAAATTCTCGCAGCGGGCGTTCCAACCTATGGAATCTGTTTGGGGCATCAGTTGCTTGCACTGGCAAGTGGCGCGCAGACCGTAAAAATGAAGTTCGGCCACCATGGCGCAAACCATCCGGTTCAGTGTCTGGACGACGGCACAGTGATGATTACCAGTCAGAACCACGGTTTTGCGGTAGACGAAGCCAGCTTGCCTGCGAATCTTGAAGCGACACATAAGTCGCTGTTTGACGGCTCCTTGCAAGGGATTCGCCGTACCGATGTGCCGGCTTTCAGTTTTCAGGGTCACCCTGAGGCCAGCCCGGGGCCGCACGATGTGGCGCCCCTATTTGACCGCTTCATCGAAATGATGCGCGCGGCCCGATAGTACGGGCAAAGGTCAAAAGCGAAGCGGGTATTTGATATGCAGCGCTTCGCAGCAATACGAATCAGTTTGTTTATTTAGTCTGCATAGCTGCAGATTTACCGAGAGCGGAAAGAATTAAATGCCAAAGCGTACCGACATAAAGAGTATTCTTATTTTAGGCGCAGGGCCTATTGTCATTGGACAGGCCTGTGAGTTTGATTACTCAGGGGCACAAGCGTGTAAAGCCCTTCGAGAAGAGGGTATACGGGTTATTCTGGTTAACTCGAACCCTGCGACCATCATGACTGACCCGGCGATGGCGGACGCAACGTATATCGAGCCCATTACTTGGCAGACCGTAGAAAAAATCATCGAAGTCGAGCGCCCTGACGCGCTGTTGCCAACCATGGGTGGGCAAACCGCATTGAATTGTGCTCTGGACCTGGAACGAGAAGGTGTGCTCGAAAAGTTCGGTGTCGAGATGATTGGTGCCAATGCCGACACTATCGACAAAGCTGAAGATCGTGAACGCTTTGATAAGGCGATGAAAGCGATTGGTCTCGAAACACCTCGTTCTGCTATTGCTCACAGCATGGAAGAAGCGCTTCAGGTGCTGGATCAACTGGGCTTTCCTTGTATTATTCGCCCGTCTTTTACGATGGGTGGAAGCGGCGGCGGTATCGCCTATAACCGCGATGAGTTTGTTGAAATTTGTGAGCGCGGGCTGGATTTGTCGCCTACCTCGGAGCTGTTGATCGACGAATCCTTGATCGGCTGGAAAGAATACGAAATGGAAGTGGTGCGCGATAAAGCGGATAACTGCATCATTATCTGTTCGATAGAAAACTTCGACGCGATGGGTGTTCACACCGGCGACTCTATTACGGTCGCGCCTGCCCAGACGCTGACAGACAAAGAGTATCAGGTGATGCGAAATGCCTCACTTGCGGTACTGCGTGAGATAGGTGTTGAAACGGGTGGTTCTAACGTTCAGTTTGGTATGAATCCGGAAGATGGCCGTATGGTCGTCATCGAAATGAACCCTCGAGTATCTCGTTCATCGGCACTTGCGTCAAAGGCGACAGGTTTTCCTATTGCTAAAGTGGCGGCAAAACTGGCGATTGGATATACCCTCGATGAATTGCAAAATGAGATCACCGGCGGTGTCACTCCGGCTTCCTTTGAGCCAGCTATTGACTACGTAGTTACCAAAATTCCACGTTTTACCTTCGAAAAATTTCCGCAGGCAGATGCGCGACTCACCACACAGATGAAGTCAGTTGGTGAAGTTATGTCGATGGGGCGAACCTTCCAGGAATCACTCCAAAAAGCGCTACGCGGGCTCGAGGTGGGTTCGTCGGGGTTTGAGCCTATTCTCGATCTGACAGCAGATGAAGCAAAGTCGACCCTCGTACGCGAGCTGCAAAACCCGGGTGCAGAGCGCATTTGGTACGTTGGCGATGCCTTCCGCTTCGGGATGTCTGTCGAAGAAATCTACAAACTAAGTGGTATCGACCCTTGGTACTTGGTGCAGATTGAAGACCTGATCGAAGAAGAGTGCGTGGTTTCAAATATGACGCGCACCGATATGACCGCCGAAGCAGTACTTCGCTTAAAGCGCAAAGGTTTTGCGGATCGTCGTTTGGCAGCCTTGCTGGGTGTATCTGAAAAAGAATTCCGCAGCCTGCGTCAGGACTTCGGCATTCGCCCGGTATATAAGCGTGTTGATACTTGCGCTGCAGAATTTGCCTCGTCGACAGCGTATATGTATTCAACCTATGAAGAAGAGTGCGAAGCTCAGGTCAGTGATCGCGAGAAAATTGTCGTGATTGGCGGTGGTCCTAACCGAATCGGACAGGGGATTGAGTTTGATTACTGCTGTGTTCACGCAGCCTTGGCGATGCGTGAAGACGGTTACGAGACGATTATGATCAACTGTAACCCTGAGACAGTATCGACCGATTATGACACTTCAGATCGCTTGTATTTCGAGTCGATCACGCTTGAAGATGTACTCGAAATCGTTCAGCTCGAAAAGCCGAAAGGTGTCATTGTTCACTATGGTGGTCAAACGCCCTTGAAACTTGCGCGTGGGCTCGAAGAGGCAGGTGTGCCGATTATTGGTACCAGCCCCGATGCAATTGATCGGGCAGAAGACCGCGAGCGCTTCCAGCAAATGATTGAGCGCTTGGGCTTGTTACAGCCTTCGAACGCAACCGTGCGCAGTCTCGAAGAAGGCTTGGTCGCCGCGAAAGAAATCGGTTATCCGCTTGTGGTCAGGCCGTCTTATGTATTGGGTGGTCGGGCGATGGAAATCGTCTACAAAGAAAGCGAACTAACCAAATATATGAAAGATGCAGTGAGTGTTTCGAATGACAGCCCGGTACTGCTGGATCACTTCTTGAATGCGGCCATCGAAGTTGATATCGATGCGGTTAGCGATGGTAAGGAAGTCGTCATCGGCGCGATTATGCAGCATATTGAACAGGCCGGGGTGCACTCGGGTGATTCGGCGTGCTCGTTGCCTCCTTATACGCTTGCGCAAGATGTTCAGGAAGAAATGAAAGAGGCAGTTAAAGCGATGGCGCTTGAGTTGGGTGTTGTTGGTTTGATGAACGTTCAGCTGGCTTACCAGGATGGCAAAATATACGTTATCGAGGTGAACCCTCGCGCGTCCAGAACCGTCCCCTTCGTTTCGAAGGCTATTGGCGTGTCGCTGGCGAAAATCGCTGCCCGTTGTATGGCGGGTAAGACCTTGCAAGAACTTAACTTTACCAAAGAAGTGGTGCCCAAGCATTTTAGCGTTAAGGAATCGGTGTTCCCCTTTGCTAAATTCCCTTCGGTAGACCCGATACTCGGGCCCGAAATGAAATCTACGGGAGAGGTCATGGGCATTGGTGATACCTTCGATGAGGCCTTTGCTAAAGGCTCAATTGCTGCCGGAGAAGTGTTGCCGACTTCTGGTAAGGCATTTTTGAGTGTCCGAGAGGGCGACAAAGAAGGTGTTGTGGCACTGGCCAAGCGTCTGCATGAAGCCGGATTCTCGCTGATTGCCACTGGCGGTACGGCAAGGGCAATTGAGGCATCGGGTTTGGCTGTAGAACGAATTAACAAGGTAATGGAAGGCCGCCCACACATCGTGGATGCGATCAAAAATGGTGAGATTGACTTGATTGTTAATACCACTGAAGGGCGACGAGCGATCGCGGATTCAGCCCAGATCAGGCAATCTGCCTTGCAGAAAAAAGTTGCTTACAGCACGACGCTGGCTGGTGGTGAGGCGATAGCAAGAGCGATACAGTATGGTTCCAATGAAACTGTACGCCGACTTCAGGATTTACACACTCAGGTAGGGGTAACACAACAATGAGTATGAATCGAATACCCATGACCGTTGCGGGTGAGAAAGCCCTGCGGGAAGAATTGAATGAATTGAAGACGGTTGCTCGCCCAAGAGTGATTGAGGCCATTGCCGATGCGCGTGAGCATGGTGACCTGAAAGAGAATGCCGAGTACCACGCAGCACGAGAGCAACAAAGCTTTATCGAGGGCCGCATACAGGAGATCGAAGCGAAGTTGTCGAACTCACAGGTGATCGACGTGCTTAGTATTCCTCACAGCGGTAAGGTGATTTTCGGTACGACTGTCGTATTGATCAATGTCGATACCGAAGAAGAAGTACGTTACCACATTGTGGGTGACGATGAGGCTGATATTAAAGCAGGTAAAATTTCGATTTCT
>JBFJVR010000046.1:0-10969 GCA_041624095.1 Oleiphilaceae bacterium | reverse complement strand
AGCTCACCCGCTTTAGGGTTGGTAATCGCTTTGAGCACCCGATTCAACCCATCTTCACTGATGATGCCACCAATCGCATCCAGGGTGCCACCAAAAGGCACGTAAGGGCGGCTAAGAATCGCCGTCAGAAAAACCACATCACACAAGCCTGCTTTAAAGTCATTTGATGCAACTTTTTCGTCAGTATAGGCGTGCAATTTAACATCCAAACCCCATTCGATGGCTTTGGGTACAATGTTAGAGAAGAATGTCATTGCCGGGCCATTTTTACCGACCGGGTCATACATACAGAATTTTTTCTCTTCCAGTGCGAAAGAATTTGAACTTACCACCAACAGGGCAAGAGAGATAAAAAGGCGACGCAATGTCATGGATTATTCCTCAATTGTTTTATGAACATCACCCCGACTCTTGTTATATGCGACAGTAAATTCTTAAATGAACCATGGCTATTTAGTTTAGGTTGTCGGGGCTGCAATTTTGCATTGGCATGATAACAAATTTGCTTACCGGCCGGGCGGGAATTTTATGACCACAAGTCACACTATTGCAATATCGGAACTTAATTAATTGCGCTTGCTGCTGACAAACAGGCGTATGCCTTCTAGCTTAACGATGTATGCTTTGTCGCCCGGTGCCAGCACGACACCGCTCAGCTCGCCCGCCGAGACACTATCATCGTCACTATTGTCATCTGCCAAAGCTGCGGGCCACTCACTACCCGACCATTGCACTGCACCGGCCTGATTCGCCGAAATAGCAGATACCACCCGAACCTCCTGACCTATGGCATCATTACCGGCAATTGGGCTTGCAGCGTTCTGCCAACGTTTTAGAGGCCGGTACAAAGCCAGGGTAAGCAGCGCCGACGCCACGACAAAAAAAGCAATCAGGATCGACCAGTCTTCTATGCCTAACAACCAGCCCAAGCCCGATGCAAGCAAGGCTCCCGAACCGATGAACAACAACCAGAACACGCTGAGCTGAAACACAATCAACTCCAGCGCCACCAATGCCAGGCCCAAAAGACAAAAAAACAGTACCGGTGTCATGGTCATGATCAATCCTTCTTACCATGCTGGTCAAAACGGTCTATCTGGCCCTTTAGGGATTCAAATGCAGTAAAGGCCTTTGCCACCACCGACGAAATATCACTGCCATCAGTCGGCAACAGGGCAACTGTGCCTTCTCTGGCGAGCTTATCGAAGGCCGCAACATACTGTTCGGCCAGCTGTTGCGCCACAGCCGTGGTGCCCCCTTCATGATTGATGGCCTCCGAAATTGTTCTGATCGCCTTGGCGCGAGCTTCTGCTTCGATCAATACGGCTTGGGCCTGACCCTGGGCGCGCAGAATGTTGGATTGTTTATCGCCTTCCGCCTCATTGATTTGCGCTTGGCGATAGCCTTCAGAGGTAGTAACCGCAACGCGCCGCTCTCGCTCTGCCGCCATTTGCTTTTCCATTTCGTCGAGAATCGTCGCCGGCGGAGAAATATCTTTCACTTCGTAGCGCAGCACCTTAGTGCCCCAGGATTCCGACGCTTCGTCGATCGCGTGGGTCACTTTTGCATTCACGTTCTCGCGTGATTCGAAGGTTTCATCGAGCGATAGCTTGCCTATTTCAGCCCGCATCGTTGTTTGCGCTAACTGCGTAATCGCAAAGTACAGGTTCTCTACTCCATAAGACGCCGACTTAGGGTCCATAATTCGCAAATACAGCACCCCATCGACACCCAAGGCAACGTTGTCTTTAGTTATTGCCTGCTGAGAAGGCACATCAATCGCATACTCTTTTAGAGAATGTCGGTAAGCGACGCGGTCTACAAAGGGCACAAGTATATGAAAACCGGCAACCAGAGTGCGGGAGTACTTCCCTAAACGCTCTACTACAAACGCTTCATTTTGCGGCACGATGCGAATCACCTTGCGCAATAAGAGCACGATAACAACGGCGACCACGACCCAAACAATTAAACTAGAACTCAACTCCATGTGTCATATCCTTTTATATATGTGACTGCACCAGTGGGTGCATTTTCGCATTACAGATAGTAAGCCAGGCTTCTGATGAACACAATTAACGATCAGACCATCAGCGTCAGCGCTACAGAATGTATCATGCAAACTCATGATCAAAAAATGCTTCTATGTCTTTCGCCTGAGCCTGAGCATCTTCATACCCCAGTTTAATCAGGTCGCGTAAGAATTCGCTTTCAAACAGCAGATAACTGGCAAGACTCACCCCGCCTTCGAGCGGCTCTTTGTTAAGCCCAAAAAACTGCCTTAGAGGTGCAGGCAAGCGCTTCACGTGCCTGATTGCAATCTCGTCAATTGGCTTGCTTGGGCTAATGACCAAGGTTTCGATACGCCTCAGGCCAAACTCCTCGGCAACCTCTGCCGGCACGTCTACATGGCTCAGCAGATTGTTAATCAGGGCCACGCGATCCAGGTCGCTTTCAACCACATCGATAAACATACCATTCATCACGTGTTCCAATATATGCGGTAGTTTAGGCGGAGCCAGTGCGCGCTTGCGCTGCTGACGAACCGTCTTATTTGCACTGACTCCCACCACAAGAATACGGTCAGCGCCTAAATGCACCGCAGGGCTCAAAGGCGCCATATTGCGTACTACACCATCGCCAAAATACTCGCGGTTGATTTTCACCGGAGGGAACAGCGTCGGAATAGCCGACGAAGCGAGCAAATGAGAAAGTCCCAGCGTCGTTCGTATGCCGACTCGCGGCCCGGACTCCCAACCCGTAATTCCCTTTTCAGCTTCAAAAAAACTGACACTTTGCCCTGTACGGTAGCCGCAAGCCGTTACGCTAACTGCGCGAATGTCACTCTGTTTAATATTCCGGCTCAAACGCGAAAAATCGATCTCACTTTCTAAAAAGTCATGCAAAGGCTGGTTATCGAGCAAAGACCCGGGGATATCTATTCCATCGCCGCTGACAAAGCCTTTTAAAAACTGACCAACGCCTTTGGCAACTGCCCAGTAATTCGAGTGATATACATGATCTGAGGTGAGATTTTGCCAAAGTGACTCGATATGCTCGACACTGTGCCGAAAAATATCTCCCCCGCTACCCAAACCAACCGCATTAAGTGCGCCCGCTGAACTGCCACAGATAACCGGAAAAGGATAATGAAAATCGGGGAACTGCGCAGCTATGGCTTTAAGCACACCCGCCTGATACGCTCCACGCGCGCCACCGCCCGTCAATATCAAACCTGCTGTCATTGATGAACCTCCAGTGCAGCATAAATGCGACTCGGTAACTTGTTGCAGCTAGCATCCACGCCTAAGGTGTCTGGCGGAAGCTGATTCTCCGAATAAGCCGCTGAAGGCTTTATATTAGCATGTACCGTAGTATGCAAGAATGGTGGGGAGCTACAAGCGCGTCAAAAGAAAGCATGCCGGGGAGGACAAGCCCAAACAAAAGGTTTTTTGGGGAAGCCAGCTTGTGTTCGCTAGTCTGCGTTAGCTTGGCTGAGTCTGGATTTCAGTTTTTACGGCGCATTCCAGATCAGACATAGCATCCTGGCCATCAAAGTAGCGCTGACCAAACTGAAACACCGGCCGCAAAGCCAGCTCAGCCTGCGCTAACATCGAGGCATTAGACTCGGCAGCCTCGAGCCACGCGTCATTGCCCAACAAATACTGCGCGAAGTTCCAGTCTAGCCCTGATGATTCAAGAATTTCTTGCAGCTCCTGATGACCAAATTCAAGTGAGCCTTTTGCTAACACTAACTCAGCAAAGAAAAAGCAAAACTCTTCTAGTTTTTCATTACTCGCCGCGTAGCCAGTTAGCTCGTTAAAATAAAGAACCGATGGCGCGCCACTAGCCAATGCGTCAGTTGCGGCCACGTAAGGCTTAAGTTGCAAAGTCAGCGCATAATTGCGGGCGAAAACAATACAGTCTTGTAGATCTTTAAAATCTTGTATTGTGGTAGGCGAAAAATAATAAGTGAGAACCGGCAATTCGGAGGGAAAGTTTGCCCGCTCAATACCTTGAGACCTGCAAACCGACGATACCTCTCGTGATGAAGCAAACAAGCGCTCTAAAAACTGGCCAGCAAAACAGGACATATCAGAACTCATTATTTAAACAACCTTGAACCGACTCGGCTCTATGTGTATCGCATCTAAGGACACAGCGTTTAATACAGCAATCTTGTTTCGGCAGCGCCTTAGTTAATTCAAAACCGAAGCGCACTGACGAGATCTCAGGCTATTATTTGAACAAAAAAATATACTTTAGAGGAGAGCAAGCATGGCCAAATTGCGTGCATATGTGGCCATTTTGGAGGATATATGACCTTTTCTGCTTGTTTTTACTTTTATTGTCGCTGCTATTAATCTACCTTTCTTGAGTCTGCCTACCGACCAGACAAGCCTCACGAGCAAATAACACACCAAGGAACAGCATGCGCAATACTCTGAAGGCCAGCGATGCCATAATCCCGACCTACTTTATTGGCGCTTTCTACCGATGGCTGGAGTTTCATAACTTTAATATCGACAAGGTACTCTGCGACGCCAGTTTCGATAAGGACGCCTTACTCAACTGCGAAATCAACATCTCATACGAGCAGTACCGCTGGCTAGTGCAGCGTGGAGTAGAACTCACCGATAACCCGCTTATCGGCATTCGCTTCGCCGAAACTCTGGAACTCACATCATTAGGGCTGGTGGGTTATGCTGCGATGAGCAGTCCAACAGTGGGCGAGTCCCTTGAGGTGATACAGAAATACATCAAACTTCGGGCCCCTCTTGTGCAGCTGGGAATCATCATGCATGAGGATGTCGCAATCGTGCGCTTCGATGAGACTCTCGACTATGGCTCGATCCGACGCTTCATGATCGAGTGCAGCCTGATCGCCATCAGCAAAGGGCTCTGTACACTCACCAATACCCCTAATGTGGTGCTGTCGGCAACAGTCACCTACCCGCTACCTGCCGACATTCCTGATTACCGCGCTAACTTCGCCTTCCCGGTTACATTCAGCAGTGCCCACAACGAGTTGCATATTCCCGCTGACTTGTTGAAACAGTGGCGACCACAAGCGGATATCAACACCATGAGAACCATGCTGGAGCAATGCGAACAACTGCTGTCGTCCCCTGCTAGCACCGAAGGTCTACTTACCCGCATTCGGGATATTATCCTTGCAACGCCGGGAGACTTCCCCAGTTTGGACAAAACAGCTGCGCGTCTGTCTGTTTCGTCACGTACCCTGCGCCGTGAGTTGCAAAAGCTAGGCACCAGCTACCAAGCCATTCTCGACGATACACGAAAAAAACTAGCGGTAGACTACCTCAGTACTACAACCTTGAGTGTTGAACAAATCGCCCACGCGATGGGCTACAGTGACACTTCGACTTTCGCTCGAGCCTTCCGCAAATGGACGGGTAAAGCACCGTCCCGTTTCCGCAAAAATTAATTCCCGGTGAGCGCATGAATCTCGAACCCTGCCCCTTATGCCGCTTTGGCGCGACTGAAATAATCTGTCGAGACCAACACCGGCATTACCGCCGGTGTGAGCAATGTAAACTGGTTTTTGTGCCCCCAACAGAACACCTGAGTCTTGAAGACGAGAAGGCAATTTACGACTATCACGAGAACGACCCTAACGACCCTGGGTATCGGCAATTTCTTTCACGTTTAGCAACGCCGCTAAACAACTTGCTGCCCCTGCACTCACGCGGGCTCGACTTTGGCTGCGGACCAGGGCCGACCTTGTCACTCATGCTGCGAGAGCAAGGTCATACCGTCTACGAATACGACCCCTTCTATGCCAACGACCCGGCACTCCTGGAGCAAAAATACGACTTTATTTGTGCGACCGAAGTCGTCGAACACCTGCGACAACCCCAAGAAGTATTTGAGCGCTTATTTTCCATGTTGCGACCAGAGGGGGTACTCGGCATTATGACCAAAACCATCCCGCAGTTGAGCAAGTTCAGTGACTGGCACTATACCCGCGACCTTACTCACATCGCCTTTTATGATGCTGCAACGCTGCGCCATATAGCCCGGAACTATGGCTACAGGCTTGACATCCTGCGCAGCGATGTCGCTATTTTTTCACCGAGTGGCGCTTGCTGAACCAATTAAACTTTGGCTAGTTTTCGGAACGCAAAATCAACATCGGCGATGTTGAGGGTACGCGCCGCATTTGCACATAGCTGTATGCAGCCAGCAGCAATGCTGAAACAAAGGGCACGGCTAGCCATAAGCCAAAGTGAGGTGAAAAATCAGCCTCGAATAAGGTTTTTTGCATTTGCCACATACTTACCTCAGCACCAAATACTGCGATCGCACCGGCGAGCAGACCAAGTACGGCATATTCAAGCCATTGTGCATTCATGATAAAACCGCGCCTCGCGCCCATGGTTCGCAACAAAGCGGCTTCACGTTGACGTTCCGCAAACTGACTACCGATCAGCGCCCCGACGACCAACAACGAAGCTACAAAAATAAGGGCGATCAGCCCTTCTACCATCAACGACACTTGCTCGATAATCTGCCTTACTTTGGCAACCAGTTGGTCTAACTCAAGTATGCTGACCGTAGGAAAGGACTCACTAATACTATTCAGTACATTCTTGTTATCAGTACCTAGGTAAAACGAGGTGATGTAGGTCGCGGGGAACCCGTCAAGCGCACCGGGCTCGAACATAACGTAGAAGTTAGGGCGCATACTGTCCCACTGCACAGTACGGATACTCCCTACCTGCGCCTCAAGTTCTCGGCCACCGATTGAAAAACGCAAACGATCACCTAAACCCAAACCAAGGTTGTCTGCGAGTCGTGACTCTACCGACACAAGTTTGAGCCCCGAACCACCCCCGGCCAGCTCCGCGGGCCACCAATTACCTTCAACAATGGCATTGTCGGCTGGGAGCCCACTTGCCCATGTCAGATTCAACTCCCGATTCAGGGCCGCCACATCTTTCGTTACTGCAACCTTAACGTCTTCCCCATTAATATGACTTAAACGGCCGCGAACCATAGGGTACAGCCCCGCTGACTTGATCTCGAAGCGGGTTAGGACTCCCTCAAGCTTCGCCAAGTCATTAGGCGCAATATTAATGAGGAAGTGATTGGGCGCATCATCCGGTAACTGACGCTGCCAATCACCCACCAGCGAGCCCCGAGCCAACAGCATCAGCGCAAACAGCATAATGGTAATACTGCATACACTTAATTGAACCAGACTGTGCCAGCGCTTTCTCATCATCGCTTGCAAGGCAAAACGCAAGGCTCCAATCTCCTTCGCCTCTCGATTCAAATACCATGCGAGCAAGGAAAAAACCAACAGCGACACCACGAACACGGCCGCAGACACCAGCAGCAAAGCAATACTTAGCAGCGCTACCAGTTTGAGGTTTTTTGCATACAAAAAAAGCAAGGCCAGCATGCTCACTACCGCTACTAAGGATGAGCTCCACGACCAGGCAAACAGGCTGGCACTTTGATCTCGTAACACCTGCATAGGCGCAACCCGGCGTAACTGCATAAACTGTGGCAGCGCAAAACCAAACAAGCTGATGGTGATCGTGCCGGCGCATAACAATACCACCCCGGGGTCAAATATAATCGCTGGCATAGTAGAGAGTTCAGGCACCCAAGTCTGCAACAACTGTCGGGCGCCAAAGGCAAGTAACTGTCCTAACAACAAACCCAGAATCAAGGACACAACACCCATCGTAAACAATTGAATAATGTAACGACTGATAACCTGCCCACCCGTCAAACCGAGCGTTTTTAGAATCGCTACCTGGTTTACCTGGTCCAAAGCAAACTGCCTTGCCGCCATAGCGATTGCGGCGCAGGCGAGAAAAACCGCCAGACTACCCCCAAGTAATAGATAGGTCTCGGTCTTGTCTAGAGCACTGGCAATTGCAGGGCGCCCCTCTTTTACACCCAACCAGCGCTGGGTACTGTCGAGACGTGGTTGCAGCCACTCCTCAAAGGCTGCCACTACATTAGGCTTACCTGCAAAGTAGTACCGCCATGTAAGACGGCTACCCGGTTGGATAACACCTGTCGACTCGACGTCCTGCAGATTCATCATGACCCGCGGAGCCATGCCCGCCATCTGGAAACCGACATCCGGCTCTTGCAGTAATTCGAAATCGACCCTCAAGCGACGGTCACCGATGTTCATTGTAGACTCTGTGGCTCCGCTGATTGTCGCTCCCATAAGCGGAAACAGGCGTTTCTGCATCCATAAACTACCGGGCGGCGGCCCTGAATCCCGAATCAAGCGCTCACCGGAGCCTCCGGCGACCTGCAACTCGCCTTTTAACGGGTAGGCTTCATCGACTGCCTTTACAGACACGAGCTGAAAGCGTTCATTCCCAAACAACATCGACGAAAACTCGATGCTACGCGCAACTTCCAGCCCCGATTTTCTGGCTGTCTCTAACCACTCTTCGGGTACATCACGCGGGCTAGACAGCTGCCTGTCGGCAGCAATAAATTTAGTCGATGATACCCCCAGCGCGGTTTTAAGCTGCACGGCAGTGGTGGCTATTCCCGATACGGTCATTGCCGCCAACGCCAGCGACACCCACAACATCCGTACCGAAAATGCGCGGCTCTGGCGAATTAATAAACGTATGCTCGAGATCAACATCATCACACGCCCACAACAGCCGAACGATGCACAATGCCATCTTCGTCAACAACCTTACCCTGCTCTATCTTAATGCGACGCTGGCATCGTTTTGCCAGCGCCTCGTCGTGCGTCACCATAATCAGGGTTGTTTGGTGCTGCTGATTCAGCTCAAACACCAAGTCAATAATGCTCTGCCCGGTTTCCTGATCCAGGTTGCCCGTCGGCTCATCGGCAAACAAAATATCCGGTTTACAGGCAAAGGCTCGAGCCAAAGCGACGCGCTGTTGCTCTCCTCCCGATAGCTGTGCAGGAAAGTGCTGCAAGCGGCCCTCAAGCCCCAGTGTGCATAGCAGCTCTTGCGCATGGTGTGCCGCATTCTTGCTTCCCTTGAGTTCCATCGGCAGCATCACATTCTCGAGTGCTGTCATCGCCGGCAACAAGTGAAAAGACTGAAAAACAAAACCGACATGCTCCGCACGCAGAGCCGCTCGCTGATCTTCATTCAACTTATTCAGGTTTTTCCCCATGAGCGCCACCTGACCGGAGCTGGGCAGATCCAGCCCCGCTAATATACCTAGCAAACTGGTCTTCCCTGACCCGGAACGCCCTACAATAGCCAGCGATTCTCCGGCATTGACACGAACACTGATACCGCGCAACACTTCAAGCGACTGGCCGCGCAGCGCAACGGCTTTGGTGAGATCGGATGCCACCAACACCTCACGCGTTAAGTTAGATGGATTACGTTCTACCACACTCATCGGGATTTCCTTTAGGGCTTTTAAACCGCGTTTGCTTTGTGTATTTTTAGTCGTACATGCTGATAAAACGATGGCTATCAGACTCTACCGCATCGTTACAGGGTGACCCAGCCACTACCTATTACTT
This sequence comes from Oleiphilaceae bacterium, assembly GCA_041624095.1. Taxonomy (GTDB): domain Bacteria; phylum Pseudomonadota; class Gammaproteobacteria; order Pseudomonadales; family Oleiphilaceae; genus PZPK01. The sequence continues at coordinate 1,449 of JBFJVR010000046.1, read as the reverse complement.
AAACTCATACAGGATAAACGCTTGCAGACTCTACTCTCTCGTTACAACTCTTGCCTTGCTTCGTTGCCAACTCTGGTTCAATTCAGGAACCTCAGGCATGCACGAGTAACATGCTACATTGCGCTGATCCTGCTGTTGATGATTACGCCGCTACTAAGCGCATCAGATCACCCAGCCAAACCAAACATTCTCATTCTGGGCGACAGCCTGAGCGCCGGTTACGGCATTCCACTTGAAAAGAGCTGGGTCAGTTTATTGCAAAAGGAGCTGCAAAACGACTACCACATCGTAAACGCAAGCATCAGCGGCGAAACGACCGACGGCGGTTTGCGTGCAATGCCAGCTCTACTCAAACGACACGTGCCGGCACTTGTTGTACTAGAGCTGGGCGCAAACGACGGGCTACGTGGCTTTCCGCTGGGCACCATCGAAACCAATCTCGAAAAAATGATCGACCTTGCCGAGCAAAGCGGCAGCACAATATTGCTGCTCGGCATGCGTATTCCACCCAATTATGGAACACACTATGCCGAGGCATTTTTTAAAACGTATGGCACGGTCGCCGAACGCAAGAAGGTCGCACTAATACCTTTTTTGTTGGATGACATCGCTGTTCACCCCGAGCTAATGCAACAAGATCGCTTGCACCCGAACGAGAAAGCACAGGCAAAAATTAAACAGCGCGTGCTCGATGCCTTACGCCCACTTTTTTAGACTTGAGGTTTGCTATGCACCCACACGATCACAACGCACTCAAAAATGACATCGCCCGCTGCTCAGACCAATAGCGGCCGTTCTCTCCTGCGTCCATAAAGCCCACATGGCCGCCATAAGTCGGCGCTTCCAGCTCAACAAAAGGGTTAGCGCGCACTTCGTCTAAGGGAAAGCATTCGGGTGTCAAAAACGGATCGTCTTTCGCGCTGATCATCAAGGTCGGCCTTTGGATGCCGTGAATGTAAAATTTACTGCTGCTTTTAAGCCAGTAATCCTCTGCATTGGCAAAGCCATTGATTGGTGCCGTATATCGGTCGTCGAAGCCTTTGAAGTTCTTTATTCGATGAAAGTCACTTAGGTCGAGCGCATCGGGAAACAAAGCCTTTTTGGCCTCGAGCTTTTCTTTGAGACTTACAAGAAAGTTCTTCATGTACAAGGCATTGGTTTTTTTCGCCAACTGTAACGAACTGCTCGTCAAATCGCAGGGCACAGAGAACACCACAGCGCCCGAAACCTGCGCGGGTAAGGTTTTGGCATGCTTACCCAGATAAATCAGCGTTTTGTTACCCCCCATACTAAACCCCACCAATGCAATATTGTCGTAACCCTGGTCAACAGCATGCCGTACAACAGTATCGAGGTCGTGTGTCGCGCCACTATGATACGACTGCAACAGACGATTCGGTTCGCCACTGCACGAACGAAAATTCCACGCCAGCACATCCCACTCGTTTT
>JBFJVR010000045.1:0-11027 GCA_041624095.1 Oleiphilaceae bacterium | reverse complement strand
TCAGCTTGCATGTGTTTTGGTCATTCCTCCACCATTCATTGATATAAGGCATTATCACAAATAAAGTCATTCACTTCATCAGTAACAAGGTAACGAATACTTAGTTTTTGTTGCACGCGCTGCCGAATGTCGGAACTCGACACCTCAAGCAGGCTTAGTCTGCGCTGCAAAACACAGCCTGCAGAGCTCTTATTCAGCACTTCGGTCGAATTTACTTCGCTAAATCCGATGGGCAAGGATACCGGCCCGGGGCTATCCGGCCGCTGTAACACTAAAAGGTGGCACAACGACGCAAAGCGATGCGCATCTTTCCATGACTCGAAGTCAGCTGCCGCGTCAGAGCCCATTACCCAAACCAAGGGCTCATCCCCAATTTCAGCCCGGAGTTCAAGCAAAGAATCGATACTATAACTTGCGGATTTTCGCTTTAGCTCCCGCTCGTCAAGTCGCAGTAAGGGGTTATTTGCTATCGCCAACTTAAGCATCGCTTGCCGCTCAATGCTGCCTGCACGCACCTGCCCCTTATGCACGGCCTGAAAACAGGGCATCAACGCTACGCTTTCGCCCGCAAACATTTCTGACACCTCGGTAGCCATTCGCAGGTGACCGATATGTACAGGGTCGAAGGTTCCCCCCATCACGATGTGCATTTAGCGCACTCTCACCCTAATCATTTACGCACGTGCCCATCGCCCAAAACTACATACTTTTCTGACGTAAGACCTTCAAGACCCACCGGGCCTCGCGCATGAATTTTGTCGGTCGAGATACCAATCTCGGCACCCAAACCATATTCAAAGCCATCCGCAAAACGGGTAGAAGCATTAATCATTACCGAGCTGGAATCCACTGCAGTCAAAAACTGTCGACCTTTAGTATAGTTCTCGGTCACGATCGAGTCGGTATGATGCGAGCCGTAACGGTTGATATGATCAATCGCTTCTTGCATATCCTCTACAACTTTAACCGCGAGAACGGGTGCAAGATATTCCTCGTACCAGTCTTCTTCGGTAGCGTGCACCGCATCAGGCAACCAGGCACGCGTTTGATCACAGGCACGCAACTCCACACCTTCCAAGCCGTAAGCCTCCGCCAGAACAGGCAGCACTTCGGCCGCAACCTGCCGGTGCACAAGCAGGGTTTCCATGGTATTGCAGGTGCCGTAGCGGTGTGTTTTGGCATTGAGGGCAATATTGACCGCTTTTTTCAGATCGGCATCGCTATCGATATAGACATGGCAGTTTCCATCCAGGTGTTTAATCACCGTTACTTTGGCGTCGCGACTAATACGCTCGATCAGACCTTTGCCGCCGCGTGGAACAACCACATCAATATATTCAGGCATCGTGATCAACTCACCTACCGCGGCACGGTCGGTGGTTTCTATCACCTGCACTGCGTTATCGGGCAGACCCGCTTCAGCCAATCCCTGTGCGATACACGCTGCAATCGCCTGATTCGAATGAATCGCTTCCGAACCGCCACGCAACACGGTCGCATTACCTGATTTAATACACAGACTGGCTGCCTCTACCGTAACGTTCGGTCGCGACTCGTAAATAATACCAATCACTCCGAGAGGCACGCGCATTTTGCCAACCTGTATGCCAGAGGGCATAAACTTCAGGTCATTAATAATGCCAACAGGGTCTGGCAAGGCAGCAACTTGTTTGAGGCCTTCGATCATGCCATCAATACGCGACGATGTGAGTTCCAAACGGTCAAGCATGGCTGCTTCAAGACCATTCTCTCGCCCACTCTGCAAATCTTTTTCATTTGCCGCAGCCAACTGGCTTCGCTGGCTATCTATCGCTGTCGCCATTGCCAATAAGGCCTGGTTCTTCTGCCCGGTGCTGAGTGTCGCCATAACACTGGAGGCCTCGCGCGCCGCGCGGCCAACTTTAACCATGTATGCTGTTACATCCATCTTGCTACTCTTTTACAATGCAATTGCTGTCGATAAAACGCGACATTATAACCCTAAGCGGGGCTTCTAAACTATATGAACTCTGCTGGGGCGATCTTAAGCACAAAGCGCTTATTATCTTTGCCGTTTTCTGGTATAGTCTGCGCCCGTTTCTGGGCCTGCTCCACCCCACGCCTTGTTCAGCCGGATGAGAGCACAACGCCTGTTTATACGCCATAGTGACACGAGCTTTTATTTATTATGTCAAAATACAATCTGACTCACCTTAAACAGTTGGAAGCTGAAAGCATTCATATCATTCGCGAAGTAGCCGCGGAATTCGACAACCCTGTCATGCTTTACTCCATCGGCAAAGACTCCGCTGTCATGCTTCACCTCGCCCGCAAAGCGTTTGCGCCGGGTAAGCCTCCGTTTCCCTTAATGCATGTGGACACCACTTGGAAATTTAAGGAAATGGTCACCTTCCGAGATGAAATGGTAAAAAAATACGGTTTCGATCTGATCGTACATATTAATCAGGAAGGCGTAGAACAGGGCGTCGGCCCGTTTACCCACGGTAGCGCGAAACATACCGACATCATGAAAACCCAGGCGCTGAAGCAGGCGCTTAACAAGTACAAGTTCGACGCTGCTTTCGGCGGCGCACGTCGCGACGAAGAAAAAAGCCGGGCTAAAGAGCGCGTTTACTCCTTCCGCGACGAAAACCACCGCTGGGACCCGAAGAATCAGCGCCCTGAGCTTTGGAATATCTATAACGGCAAGGTTAATAAAGGTGAGAGCATACGTGTTTTCCCGCTATCGAACTGGACAGAACTGGATATCTGGCAGTACATCCACCTCGAAAACATCGAAATCGTCCCTTTGTATTTTTCCAAGAAGCGCCCTGTTGTAGAGCGCGATGGCGTGATGATCATGGTCGACGATGACCGTATGCCCCTGAAAGAAGGCGAAGTACCCGAAATGAAATCGGTACGCTTCAGAACCCTCGGCTGCTACCCGCTAACCGGCGCAGTAGAATCCGAAGCGACAACCTTGCCCGAAATCATTCAGGAAATGCTGCTCACCACCAGTTCCGAGCGACAAGGCCGAGTGATTGATCACGACCAAGCCGGCTCTATGGAGCAGAAAAAGCGCGAGGGCTACTTCTAGCTCGCAGGGTTTAGATTGCCAGAAAAGCATAACAGGCTGTTCAGACAGGAGCAGCGAGAGGCAAACAGTTTTTAAGAGATTGAAGCATGTCACACCAATCAGAATTGATCAGCGAAGATATTAACGAATACCTCAAGCAACATGAGCAAAAAGAGTTGTTGCGCTTATTGACCTGCGGCAGCGTCGACGACGGAAAAAGCACATTGATCGGGCGTCTATTGCACGATTCGCAAATGATCTATGAAGATCAACTCGAGGCAATCAGAAAAGACAGTGTTAAATCGGGTACACACGAAGGCGAGATTGATTTGGCCTTGCTGGTAGACGGGCTGCAAGCGGAGCGCGAACAGGGCATCACCATCGACGTCGCCTACCGATACTTCTCGACAGCGAAACGAAAATTCATCATCGCTGACACACCCGGTCATGAACAATACACTCGAAATATGGCCACCGGCGCGTCTACCGCAGATCTGGCGATCATTTTGATCGACGCACGCCATGGTGTATTGACGCAAACACGTCGCCACTCATTTATCGCTTCACTATTGGGCATCAAACACGTAGTCGTTGCCATCAACAAGATGGACCTGGTTGAATACAGCGAAGAGCGCTTCAACGAGATCAAACAAGATTACCTGAGCTTTGCACAACAACTGACCTTAAGTGACATTCAGTTTGTGCCACTTTCAGCACTAAAAGGCACCAACGTCATCAGCAACAGCGAACTGACGCCTTGGTTTACCGGCAAACCACTGATGGAGATTCTGGAAACGGTCGCGATTGCGGGTGACCGTAACTTAAACGACTTCAGGTTACCCATTCAATACGTGAACCGCCCCAACCTGAACTTCCGTGGATTCTGCGGCACTATCGCTTCGGGCACCATCAAGCCCGGCGAAAAAGTAATGGCCCTGCCATCAGGCAAAAGCAGCACGGTTAAATCCATCGTCAACTTCGAAGGCGAAATGAACGAAGCCTTTGCGGATCAGGCCATCACGCTGACCCTGAACGATGAGATCGACATCAGCCGTGGCGACATGCTGGTCAAACCGGACAACCTGCCCGAAACAGGTACCGCCTTCCAGGCCCATATTGTATGGATGGCAGAAGAAGCGCTTCGACCCGGCAAGCTGCTCGACATCAAACTGGGTTCAACGCTGGCCTCTGGTTCAATTCAATCTATTGAGCATGTGATCGACGTCAACACGATGGCGAAAGACAAGTCAGATGAGCTCAACCTTAACAGTATTGCCTTGTGCACACTGCATTTGAACCAAACAGTCGCGTTTGACCCGTACAAAATTAATCGTGCAACAGGCGCCTTCATCATCATCGACCGGCTTACCAATGTCACAGTTGGCGCGGGCATGATCGAAAACAAGGTAAGCGACGACAAACTGGACAACTGGCAACCGGTTAGCGACACAGAGCGCGCCGCACGATACGAGCAAACCGCGAGCATTATTTCGTGCCATGGCGACACCGCTGAGGTACTAGCGCAAGCCGTTGAGCGCAAGCTGTTTAGCCAAGGCCGCACGGTTGTGGTGGTAACGGCACACATGGCCGAAAACGACGAGCAGAAACTACTGATCGCGAAAGCGCTGAAAGAAGCCGGACTCATCGCCATTGCAGCCCTTCAAGCACCTAGCGAGCTTGCGGATTACAGCCTTTCAGCCGACAGTGATGCTGACATATCCACCAGCGTAAAAGCCCTCAAGCTTTAAACGTACAGCCCGGCAGGCCTACTCTACTATAGCCTGCCGGGCACACTCCCTGCTCCAAACTCGACAAATACTGACGACCTCAACTTAAACTTAACCTAACAAGTGGTAGCGTATTACATGGCCATTGAAGCTCTCGTTTTTCATCGCATACAACGCTGGCAAGAAGACCAACCCGCTGAGCTGATCCTCAGTGAAAAAGCCGCCACAATCACTGCCGACCACGAAGCACTGTTCAGCCAGTTAAAGAAGCTTTTTCAATTCAGGGCCGGTAAGTTTTTTGGTCACTTCAGTGAAGACTATAGCAATGCTCCCTTTCAAACCTGGCTTCGGGAACAGCAAGACCAGAAGATCGCCTTCGAAAAACTCGCCACCCTCTTTGCCCAGCAATTTAAAGAGCTGGTAGATAAAACCAGCGAACTCTTTGACGCCTATATCACGCTGGTTAAAGAAGACCGGGCAGACGGCCCACGCATTTATATCTTCATGCTTGAGACCAGCTCCGGGCTTTTATTGGACAAGCAAATCAGCCTCGACACGGTAGACTACCTGAACACCTCCAAACTGGATATGGCCTTACGCATTGAGCTCAGCGACTGGCTAAACACTGACGAAAATACCCCTTATCTGTCGATGATTCGCGGGCGTAATAAGGCCAAGATAGGCGAAGCATTTACGCAAAGCATAGGTTTCCAGAGCAGCATAGATACAGCCAAAGAAACCGAAACCCTGATGGCAGTGCTCGCCGGCTACACCAAACAAAATGAGCCAAAAGAAGCCGCGCAGATTCGACAAAAAGCCTATGATTTCTGCGTCGAGCAACAGCAGCTGGGTGAAGCTGTCCCGCTCAATGAGCTATCGGGCTATCTCGACGAGAACGAGCCAACTCGCTTTGCGCAATACGCCGAGCAACAAGGCGAGGTGGAAGTACGTAAGGAACTCAGGCCCGACACCCGCAAGCTGAAACACTTGGTACGCATCTCAGGAAAGGGCAACGGCCTGTCGCTGTCTTTTTCGTCGGACCTGATCCAACAAACCATTCTGTTTGACGAACAAAGCGACACCCTGACCATTACCTCCATTCCCAAGAGTCTTAAAAAACAGATTTTGGAACATCTGAAAGATGCCAAGGAAGAGTAATGACAGACAGCACGCAACGTGAACCCGGATTAAGCTAGATCGAGCTAAGCAAAAATCACCCTCACCTGCGAATTAGTTACGCAGGTCACATTTTAAGTCGCTGAAGCAGCAGAGCGGCCAAACCTTCTAGTACAATCAAGCCCACGACTAGTCCAAAACAATCGAACTAAGCCTGATCCAGACAACAAAAACGGGACGCTTAATGCGACATTTAACGACACTTTTTCTTGCTACCGCCCTGCTACTAGGTGGCTGCGCCGCCGTGACCATTACCGAAAGCGGCGAAGGAAACTTCAGCTACCGCCCACACTACGAAGAGCGCAAACACTTTTTCTTGTGGGGTGTAATTGGCGAACACCGCATCAATGTTCAGCAAATTTGCCGCCAGCGTCCAGTTATCCAGATGCAAACCAAGTTCAGCGCAATGGATGTACTTTACAGCACCCTGACTCTCGGTATTTATTTACCGCGAACAGCTAAAGTGTGGTGCAAACGGGAGGAAGCGCAATGAGACTTATTGCATCGCGATTAAAACCACTACTGGCACTGAGCGGCCTTTTATTACTGCTGCAAAGTTCGGGCTGTGCGGTCATCCACTTTGAAAACGGCGAAGTAGTACCCGACCCCGAAGCAAACCGCCCTTTTTCGTTTACCTTTGGCGTCTTCGAAGACGATGAATTTCGTAATTACGATGCGAGCAGTAGCATTCGCTTTCGCAAATGGTATCACCATGCCATCCTTCAGATCGCTGAACTAAGCAATCCGCTCGAAACGAGCCAAGTATGTGTCGGGCTAGATTGGAACCAGGTCACCACTGAGGTCACGCCATTTGATGCATTTGCCGGTCTGTTGGACAATGCTTTGCTATGGAACGCAGCCTCAGCCGGTTTGGACTTGTGGTCGCCCTGGAGCATAGAGTACTCCTGCCGAGACCCGCGCTAAAAAGCGCAGCCCCCAAAACTTAAACTGTGCTACGCCGTAATTTCAACCAGAATAAAACGGCCAGCATAATGGCACTGACCGCCAAACCAATACCGAGGCCAGCCCATACACCCACTGCTCCCAAGTAATCACGCAGCAGATAGGCGCTCGGGAAACCTACCAGCCAGTAGCTGATAATCGTCACTATCGTGGGCGAAGCGCCCATTTTAAAGCCCCGCAACACCCCCATTAGAATCACTTGCCAAGCATCAACAAACTGGAACAAGGCTGCAACAAACAAAATTCCCGCCGCGAGAGGCAACACCAGCTGATAATCGTCGGTGCTGCTATCCCCAAAAAACAGCGACACTAAAAGCTCAGGTGCAAACCAGAAAATCATCGCCGCGATGGCTGCACTTGCGCTACTCAACAATAAACCACCCTTGGCAGCAACAAGCGTCAATGCAACTTGTTTAGCCCCGTACAGCTCACCGACTTTTACCGACACCGCCTGCGATATTCCAAGAGGAATCATAAAGCTCAAGGTAGCACACTGAAGCGCAACCTGATGCGCCGCAAGTGCGGTAACCCCAAGCCCGCCGATAAGCAGGGCGGCTGCCGAGAACAAGCCAACCTCCATCGCATGCGCCATTGCAATTGGCAAACCTAGTGAAAAGGTTTCGCGCAGTTGTTTAGGGTCAAACAAATACCAGTTCTTCCAGAAAGGATAAGGTTTGAAAACCGGCTTCCGATAGATCATCAAGGCGAGCCCGAAAAACATGCCAAACGACACGATACAGGTACCAAGAGCAATACCGTCGAGGCCAAGCGCAGGCAGCCCGAACATGCCCGTCATCAGGGCATAACTAAGCGGATAATTTGAAGCCGCCGCCACGACCGAAATGGGTAGTATCACTGCAGGATCTCCCACACCGAGTACGAGGCTGCGCAATAGAACAAAGGCAAATGCGGGCAACAAGGCCCAAACAACGACACGCAAATACTGCTCGGCGATATCCACCACAGCCACTTCTTGCCCGAGAAGCAATAATACAGGTTTTGCAAACCAGAGCATCAGCGCAGACACCAGAAACAAAACCAGCACCACAACAACCCCAGAGAGCAAAGCTCCCTGAATTTTCTCACGATTCTGTTCTCCCATTGCAAATGCGATCAGCGTCGCTGTCGCGACCAGCAGGCCGATACCCACAATATAAAAGAACTGGTAGACAACCGCTCCCAGACCGCCTCCGGCAATAACCTCAACCCCTAACTGCCCCATTAACAAGGTATCGATAAATGTCATCGACGCGAAGGCCAACTGACCCACTACCATCGGGTAACTGAGCTTTAGAATCGACCGGTAAACTGATTGGGGCATACTATTGTGAGCTCTTCACATCGGCATACCATGCTGAGGGGTCGACGATTTCGCCATCTTCTTCGCGTACTGGAGGGTAAGGCAAATCATGCTGATGGCAGTATTTCGCCACCTGAGGGTGAGCCCAACGGAAAAATGTACTCGCGTAGGTGTCGGCGTCTAAACGAACCTGATCATACATGCCCGCCAAGGCTCTTTGGCGCTGCGCCTCGGCAAGTATAATTGCCGCCGCAACTGAAACATTGAAGGACTCAACCATGCCCATCATGGGGATCGTAATATGCCGGTCAACCAAGGCCTCAGCGGTTGCGCTGACACCCTGTTTTTCATTTCCCATGAGTATCGCACATGGGCGGGTATAGTCGACGTCGCGATAATCTACAGCCTGTTCCGAAAAGTGTGCAGCATAAACCTGATAGCCACGCCCCTGCAGGGTTTGAATCCCCTGCTGCATCGACTCATGCCGCACAATATTAACCCAGCGATCACTCCCCATCGCGGTACCGCTATACGCACGGTGCTTATCCCACGGCCAAACCATGTGCACCTCATGCATGCCAACAGCATCGCCGGTGCGCACCAGCGCTGCGATATTGCGAGGCTTATGAATCTGCTCCGTGAGCAAGGTTAGATCTGGCTGGCGTTTATCCAGCGTTGCGCGGAGTTTACGGAATCGTTCTGGCGTCATGACCTTTAGGTAAGTTAATCGCTAACCAAAACAACGATAATATTAACGACAATCATCGCGGCCATAGTCAACCAGGTAATGGCGGTACCGTAAAACCGACCAAAAGATGGCCCGTTTCGTTGCGACAAACCATAAGCATGAAGCACTCTCGAAACGACCAGCAAAATACCAAATACATGGAGCAGCCAGTCGTTCAGGTAGTTGAGTTCGAGCATCAACAGCAGCAGCAAGGCAAGCGGTATGTTTTCGACTGCATTGGCATGGGCTCTAATTGCAGAATGCATTGCTTTAGAGGCATTTTGATCGCCAAGCGAAACACCTTCACCACGGCGAAAACCTGTCACCCGGTAAGCCAGAAACAGCACCAAGGCAACCAGGATTGCCGCATAGAATATTGTCACACTTAACATTTAAGTACCCTTATTGTTGTGATTATTATCTTTAAGCTTCAACATCGACCATCCGGACTCGGAACCCGGCTGTTCGCTACCACCCTGACTCGGCGCCTATTTATTGCCTTGGCCCGGACCACCGGACGGAAAGTTCGCCACTGATGCGGGCGCAGCTTTTACCTTGGGCACACCGCCCTGCTCCACTTCATCTATACGAACAATCGCATTCATAGGGATATAGGTACGCTTCACTCCATTAAATTCGGTTTTAAGCTTTTCTTCGCTTGGGTCGACTAGTAACTGCGACTTTTCACCAAACAAAAGCTGCTCTACTTCGACAAAGCCATACATTTCTGAAGGAAATACGTGCGTCGCGTAAATCTCAAATACTTCTTCATGGTTGTAAAATATTACCTTATAAGCCTTCTTGCTTTTCATACCGCTCAATGTGCATCTGCCAGTGGTGAAAATGGATGCGAATCATAGCATAGAATGCCAAGCGGTAAACGCTCCGAAGCTTATCGCGCTGCAAGTAAGCCCTAGCACAGTACGAATTTCTATTGTTGCCTGAAGCCGCTTGTCAATCCTTACCTCGCCCTACCACTCAAAGCAAAGTAAGGCGAAGTCGCTTCAGTTAGCCGAATACAAAATATCACTACACCCCCGATCTAAGCCGCGCTATAATGCGCGGTCATTTTTTGTGGTAACCAGATACGCTAACACAATGACCAAAAAGCTTTTTATTAAAACCCACGGCTGCCAGATGAACGAGTACGACTCATCTCGTATGGCAGATCTGCTACAGGACGGGCAACAGGTCGAAATGACCGACAAACCAGAAGAGGCCGACATTCTTCTGCTGAACACCTGCTCGATTCGTGAAAAGGCTCAGGAAAAAGTCTTTCATCAGCTAGGCCGCTGGAAAAAGCTCAAAGAGGCAAAACCCGACCTGACGATAGGTGTAGGTGGGTGCGTAGCAAGTCAGGAAGGCGAAGCAATACGAAATAGAGCCCCTTTTGTAGACGTCGTATTTGGACCGCAAACGCTGCACCGCTTGCCTGAAATGATCGACGCGGCAAAAAGTGGTCAAATCGGCGTGGTTGATATTAGCTTCCCTGAAATAGAAAAGTTTGACCACCTGCCTGCTCCCGGCATCGATGGCCCATCGGCCTTTGTCTCCATCATGGAAGGCTGCAGCAAGTACTGCACATTTTGCGTCGTACCCTATACTCGCGGCGAAGAGGTCAGCCGCCCAGCAGACGATGTTATCCGCGAAGTCGCCCACCTGGCAGCCCAGGGCGTGCGCGAAGTAAATTTACTCGGTCAGAATGTCAACGCCTATCAAGGCGAGACTCACGATGGCGACTTGATGGATTTGGCCGAACTGATCACCTTGGTCGCCGCAATCGACGGCATCGATCGCATCCGCTTTACCACCTCGCACCCGGTTGAGTTTTCAGACAGCCTCATTGACGTATATGCCGAGGTACCCGAACTGGTAAGTCATTTACATTTGCCGGTGCAAAGTGGTTCTGACCGTATTCTTGCAGCAATGAAGCGCGGGCATATGGCGCTGGAGTATAAATCCAAAATACGCCGTATTCGCCAGCATCGCCCCGACATCAGCATCTCATCGGACTTTATTATCGGCTTCCCGGGCGAAACCGAAAAAGATTTTGAAGACACGATGAAGCTTATCAGCGAT
>JBFJVR010000044.1:0-11044 GCA_041624095.1 Oleiphilaceae bacterium | reverse complement strand
TCTCTCGGCCACTCCCTATGGCGTAAGCCCTAAAGGTTCAAGTTGGTTATGGACTTGGGCCTTAGCGATTCCTAAGTCATCGAAGTCAGTAAAAGAAGCCACGGAGTTTATTACTTGGGCAACGTCCAAACAGTATATTGAACAAGTAGCTGAAACAAGAGGTTGGGTTTCTGTTCCTCCTGGAACCCGCATTAGCACTTATGGCGATAATTATAAAAAAGCAGCCCCTTTCGCAGATATTGTGCTTGACACAATGCAGCAGATAAAACCTACTGATTCGACCTTAAAGCCGGTTCCCTATACCGGCATTCAGTTTGTGTCCATCCCCGAATTCCCGACAATCGGTCACAAAGTGGGTGTAATTATGGCTCAGTTCTTAGCCGGTGAAATTCCAATCGACAAAGCGCTTCACGATGCCCAAAACCTAGTAGATAAGCAAATGAGAAAATCAGGCTACTATTAGTATTAGACTGCTCTAACTCAAGCATTAAGCGGCTTCAACTTTTGTTAACCATGGTAACGAGCATTTGTCTGCCCCCCAACAATTATATAGTTTTAGTAAAGGTTGCCCCCACTAATTTAAAAGACACCAAGGTAGAAAACCAAAAGCCCTATGTGACAAGTTCGCATAGGGCTTCGAGACAAGGGCTTTTTAAATGACCTTGAAAGTACTGAGCCCAAACTAGCTTAACTAGAGCAGACTCAATTACATCTATACTTCTAAGGCAAGTTCTTCTGAGCCTGGGGCAGGCTTCTCTACCTTGGGCATATGAATCTCCCTGATCTTGCCTTCAATCTCGTTTGCTATTTCCGGGTGCTCTTCGAGGTAGGTTGCTGCATTGGCTTTACCTTGGCCAATCTTGTCTCCGTTGTAGCTATACCAGGCACCGGCTTTATCAACCAGACCTTCTTTAACACCCAAGTCGATCACCTCACCCATATGGTATATGCCTTTACCATACATAATCTGGAACTCTGCCTGCCTGAAAGGAGGTGCAACCTTATTCTTAACTACCTTAACGCGAGTTTCGTTACCAATGACTTCATCACCCAGTTTAACCGCACCAGTACGACGGATATCCAACCTGACAGACGAATAAAATTTAAGCGCATTCCCCCCTGTCGTCGTTTCTGGATTACCGAACATCACACCAATTTTCATACGAATCTGGTTAATGAAAATACACAAGCAATTCGCGTTCTTAATATTGCCGGTGATCTTTCGCAGGGCCTGCGACATCAAACGTGCCTGCAAACCGACATGGGTATCGCCCATATCACCTTCGATTTCAGCTTTCGGCGTTAGTGCTGCTACTGAGTCGACGATAATGACATCAACGGCGCCTGAACGAACCAGCATGTCTGCGATTTCCAGCGCCTGCTCGCCTGTATCTGGCTGCGACACCAGCAGATCATCAACATTTACACCCAGCTTTTCGGCGTAAATCGGGTCTAGTGCGTGCTCTGCATCAATAAAGGCACAGGTCTTACCCTGCTTCTGCGCCTCTGCGATCACCTGCAGTGTCAGCGTCGTTTTACCTGAACTTTCCGGGCCATAGATCTCTACGATACGACCATAAGGGAGCCCACCAATACCGAGTGCAATATCTAGCCCAAGTGAACCTGTAGAAACCGATGGAATTGCTTCTCTGGGCTGGTCGCCCATTTTCATAACGGCGCCTTTACCAAACTGGCGCTCAATTTGCGAAAGCGCTGCACTTAAAGCCTTCTTTTTGTTCTCATCCATTGCTGATCCCCTTTTTGACTCAGGTATATTTAATTTGTTTATGTAGTTGAGCTTATTGCCTTGCTAACGCAGAATAAGGTACGCAAGGATAAGTTGCCCAAGCAATATACTGTATACATGATCAGTATTATGTTCGGCTTTGATTAAACTGTCCACTTTTTTACATATTATTTTTTTAACCATGGCGCTAATGCCCCTGATGCTCTGGAGTACTCCTCGCGATGGACAGCCAAACACTAGAAACACTCGTTGAGTCAATTCATCACCTGTATGCAGAGCAGTACAAACACTCTTCACTCGAACAAACTCCGCCGTCTTTACTCAAGGAGACACTGAGAAATACCCTGCAGCTTGGCAGCACTGGCAGTGCACCTCCTGAAGAGCGGGATGTTACGATCTTGTTGTCCGATTTGCGCGGCTTTACTGCAATGTCAGAGAGCTACAGCCCGCTCGAAATTATCGACTTCCTTAACCGCTACTTTACCGTAATGACAAGGGTGATAAGAGACCACGGCGGTACCATTGACAAGTTTATGGGTGACTCGATCATGGTGGTATTTGGTTCGCCTCGGATGATGGATGACGACCTGCTGCGCGCCCTGCGCTGCGCCGTTAATATGCAGATCGAGCTTGGCAAGATGAATACTAACAACGAAGCGCTGGGCTACCCGCCGCTTTACATGGGCATTGGTATCAACACCGGAAAAGTTGTCGCGGGCCGCCTCGGCTCCGATTTATACAGTGAATATACGGTTATTGGCGATCACGTCAATCTGGCATCAAGAGTTGAATCCTATAGCCTTAGGGGGCAGATCCTATTAAGTGAAAATAGTTATGAAGCCGCTAAGAAGTATATTGAAATAGGCCAAGTCAATAGCCTCGAGGTTAAAGGTAAAAAGTCCGAATTAAACATGTACGAACTGCTCGCTGTGACATACCCGGAGCGGCTTGATCTACCTAAAATAAATGATAGAAAAAGCCCGCGCATTGAGGTTTATTGGCCCATTAACTTCCAGCTTTTAGAAGGAAAGACCGTTCCGTCACAACTTTACTCGGGGGAGATCATCGACTTGAGCTATGGCGGTATGTACGTATCGAGCACTGCAGAACTGCCTAAGTTTGCCGAAATTAAATTCCCTTTTACGATTTCTCCAACGAGTGACCTACAAAGCGATATCTACGCCCGAGTGATAAGAACAAACCCGGTACCTGGTGCGTTTCACTATCACTTCGAATTCACCAGTATTTCTAGTGATGCCGAAAAAGTCATACGCGGTTTCATCAACCGCGTGGTAGAAACCGCATAAAGGTAAGCAAGGTGTCTATTCACACTGTTGCCTAACCGGTTACTTTGCGCATCAGGGCACGGCTGACCATGCGGACCTTTGCGTTAAACGGCAGGCGTTTCAGGTTGGTTCCTACAATACCTTTAGTGAAACGGGTCTGTTTACTGTAGTCGATATTCACATCCACAATAACCGGCTGTTTCTCTGCAGCCGCCGCCCACGCCTGTTTTAACACCGTTTCAATATCTGCATCGCTTTCGATGCGAAGATAATGGGCGCCCGTCGCGTCTGCCACTCCTCTAAAACGTGTTTCTGCCAGTACTGTGCAGGTCTTTCGATTATAAGGCACATTTTGGGCTTGTGAGATCTGCGATAGTTCGCCATCGTTAAAGACTACAAAAACAGCGCCCAGCTTATTGTTGGTTGCTGTAACGATTTCCATGCAGGTCATCAAGAAAGCGCCATCACCTATGATCCCTACCACATCATTTTCGGGATGCGCTAGCTTCGTGGCGATAGTTGCCGGTACAGCGTATCCCATACAATTAAAATCTGTCGGCGAGATCATGCCTCTATTGTGGTGGATGGGCATCAACTCAGCAGTTAAAAAAGTATGGTTCCCATCATCTACCACGAGGAAGCCCTCGTCCTGCATTTGCTCGCGCAAGGCACCAAAGAACTTAGCGGGGTTTACCCGATCTTGGGAGTCATGTTGCAGCCATTCATTTCTATACGAGACCTTATCTTCAAAAATCGCCTGCCCCACCCGCTTACGACGCTCAGAGAAGTCCTTGCCCGCTTCCTTTAACGCTGCTTCTAAGTGCGTCGCTAGACGCGGCAGAATGCCCTTGGCGTCGCCCACCAAGGCAAATTCAGCTGGATAGTTAGCACTCATTACTTTGGGGTTGATATCTACGTGTACTAAGCGAGCTGGCACAGTAACACCAAAACTGCCCGTCGCGATCTCAGCGAAACGCGTACCAACAGCAAGCATCGCATCGCAGTGCTTGAAGGCATTAGTCGCTGCCGGCACCGCCGCAGGCCCGAAGCTCATCCCCGTATGCAGTGGGTGGTTCGCGGGAAACACACTTAGCCCCTGCAAAGTGGTTGCCACAGGTGCACCTAGCAACTCGGCTATTTTAATAAGGGATGCGCTGCAATCGGCCGCGCCCCAACCCACGAACAGTCCCGGTTGTTCCGCACTAAGCAGAGACTCCGCTGCCTTGCGCAATTCCTCCTCGCTGGGCGACGTTTCTGCCGATGCAGTTCGCGCCAGAAAACCCTGGTAACTTAGCAGTTCACCAACTTCGCCGGTATAAAGCTGAATATCAACAGGGACTTCGACAAAGACCGGACCGGGCTCTCCACTGGTAGCCACAGTATATGCGTCATACAGGGTTTCCAGAATAAGATTCTGGTGTGCAACTTTATAGGTTTTCTTGGTAATTGGCGCAAGCATCGCCGCTTGGTCCATATCGTGTAGCTGATACGAAAACTCCGAATCACTGCGTACGCCTCCAGAAATGACCAGCATGGGAATACCATCCAGAAACGCTTCGCCAATACCGCTTGCCGCATGCGTGGCGCCAGCCGCAGGTACAATCACCATGGTGCCCACGGTATCAGATGTTCTGCTGATTGCATCGGCCATAAACGCACCGCAGCCTTCGTGAGTGACCAGCATCGGTAGTATAGTTTCGCTGTTATTTAGCTCATCATATATTTCGGTGTTATGTACACCGGGAATACCAAAGGTATACTTGATCCCTAATTGCTCCAGAGCGTATCGTACTAGCCATGCGCCGGTTTTTTTCATGATGTTTCCCTCTAGATTCTATGATTTAGCCGCAATACTTTTAGCTGCGGCCTGGGCTGTGAGAATACAGCCAGATAAAAATGTACCTTCAAGCGACTTTAAACCGCTTGCCCCGCCACCGCCAAATCCGGAGGCCTCCCCTACGGCATACAGCCCTTGCATTGCGCAGCCAGCCTCATCAAGCACCCGACTTTGAAGATCTGTTTGAATGCCACCCAGGCTTTTGCGCGTAATAAGCCGCAATTTGATAGCTACTAGCGGGCCGCTGCGCGGGTCCAGAATAGGCTTTGGTTTGCAGGTTCTTAGGCGATCCGGCCGCCAACTCCGGGCATGCCCAATTTTACGGAGCTGCGAGTCATTCCACAGTGACTGACCCCGGCTTACCATAGCATCGAATAGCTTAACTGTTTCCTCAAGGGTATCCAGACTAATACGTTCATCGCTATTGAGCGCGTTCATCTTACTCACCAATTCAGGTAAATCTTCGGCGACTATAAAGTGATCACTTTCTTCTGCTAGTTGACGCACCAAGCGGTGATTCCCGGTAACCAGACCTTTTAAAAAGCTGAGGTATTTTTTGTCTCTGATACTCGGGTTATGTTCGGCACCAGACACTGCCAGCTCTTTTATGGCGATACGCCAGTTTAACAGTTGCCACGTGTGCGACTGACCAAGTAGGGATATTCGTCTGCAAAGCTCGTGGGTATCGAAGCCGGTTACCAACGGCTCCGGGCCTATTCGCTGGCCTTCAGCATCCAGCCAAAGGGCGGATTTACATGGAATCAAACTCAGGCCATGCCCGTCAAAATGGGGCTTTGGGTGTGGTATCCCGGCGGCGTAGTTCCACATATTCTCAAGATTGGTCACTGCGCCTCCCTTCGCGGCAACCTCATCATGCAACTTGCCATCGGCATTGGGGTGAGAACCATTCAATAGTTCGGCAGGTGCTGGCCCCCAAGACCGGTGCCAATGCTCCCTGACCTTTGCCATATTGCCATTGATACCACCTGTCGCAACCACGACAGCCCCGGCAAAGTGCTCTGTGACCTCTCCGGTTTGTTCATCAACTACTCGGCAACCGCTGACACGACCTTCCTCGATAATCAGGTTTTCGCAACGCGTGTTCCAATGTATGGTCAAGGTGCGGCCAATATAAGCAGATATCAAAGTTAAAAACGTATCGACGAGTGCTTTTCCCGTTCCCCATAACACGTGATACCTGGGTAAACTATTGCCGTCGCCATGCTCACCGCGCTCAACCCAGTTAACCGCGGGCAAAAAACTCAGCCCTTTGTCTATCAAGTACTGGTACACATCCCGAGCGCTATTCTCGACGTAATATTCAGCCCACTTTCTGCGCGGGGAGCCACACTCCGAAAACCCGCCAAAACTTAACCAGTCACGTAAGGCAATACCTGGTGTATCGTTAATCTTCATCCGCTGCTGTAAGGGCGTACCGACCAGGGCCATTCCGCCAAAAGCAGTGCGCGCTAAACCTCCTGCATGTTCCGCAGCATCCCGCTCGACAAGCGTGACATGCAAGCCCTTGGCAAGACATTCATAAGCTGTCACCAAGCCGGCGATTCCTGCGCCAATAATCAAGACATCTTTAGCATTAGACATATAGTTACACCCTGCTCATCACTACCGTTCGTTGCGTGTCATATTACGGTTTGGCCGTTGGAAGTTCGTATTGACACCAGTCTGCCACTATCATCTACCAAGCGCGATGGTAAAATTAGCCTAATGACATCATCTTAAGAACCGGAGGGGAGCAATGGACTGGGGCAAATGCGAAGCGATTGACCGTTTTATTTACAATCTATATGCGTCGACCCGGCAAATTGGCTTAGCCCGCTTCAGGCACTGGGCGCTGATGGAGCTACAGAATGTACTCGCCTTCGATGCTGCCATTTGGAGTACCGGCCATTTGAGTACACGTACCTTCCATACGCATACCACCGTCAACTTACCCGATGACTATCCAGACAAACTGCTGGAGTCATTACCTATTAATCCGATCAGCAAGGTGTTATTTGCCAAGCCGGGTTTACCCGTTGACATGAGCGACGTGCTGCCCGATGAGGCGTTTTATACTTCAGATATCTACGCTTCAGTATTTAAACCTAACGCAATTGAGCGGATTCTTAGCTCCATCCATATCGACCCAAGAAGCGGCATATATACGCTGCTAACCATATATCGTAGCGAGCGTAATAGCAGGTATTCATCTTCAGAGAAACAGTTGTATCAACGCGCACTGTTTCACCTGCTTCAGGCCGCTAACCTGGCATGTATCGAGAACCTGAGTCCCGGCCCTGCATTTAATGACGATAGGCTGACTTACGGAGAACGCGAACATTATGCGCTGTGCGACCAACACGGCGTTTACCATGCTGTCGGGGAGGGTTTTCTTGACCTGATAGAACACAGCTTACCGCATGCCAAGCAACAAATTCTGCCCTTTCCTGTTAACACATGTGCAGAAACTGTCGAAAATGGGCTTAAAATTACCACAGATGAGATCGGCGACCTTTTTCGCATATCCATCCGCCCGGCAAACTCCCTAGATTCGCTCAGCCCTCGAGAGCACGAGGTCGTTAAATATGTCACCAAAGGGCTCAGCTTTAAGCAAATCGCCCGCAAACTAGAACTTTCACCCTCTACTGTGTCTAATCACCTTTACCGCGTATATCAAAAGCTCGACGTTCATAATCGCGCCGACCTTGCATCCCTTTACGAACCAAATTAAAGCACAGAGCCTTGCCCAGATGAAAAAACGCGGCTGAATACATCTATACTGCTGAATAAAGACTACACTATCATTATTGTTCCCTCATTCTTAAGGAGGACACCATGAGTAACTACACAAACATCCTGGTCGCTGTAGATTGCAGTCAGGGCGCGAAAATCGTGCTACAAAAGGCAGCTAATTTCGTCAAAGATCACCCCTCGGTGAAGATAAACATCGTTCATGTTGTGCTGGACCTCATAATTGCAGATTGGGCGGGCAGCCCGGGACAAATCCCCCCCCCTCTGGATCAGGAAGAGCTCGCACAGTCGGGCGCCGAGTACTTGAAGCCGATGATCGAGGCGGCAGGCTTGGACCCAAACAGTCTGATCATCAGCTTCGGGCACCCTGCGCAGACAATATTAAAACAGGCCGAATCTCTGGGGAGCGATTTGATTCTTGCCGGTAGCCATAGCCGACATGGCTTAGAAGTATTGTTGGGGTCAACCGCTCACAAAATACTCAATCTCGCCGAGAGTGATGTTTTGTTAGTTCGTATTCCCAAAGACTAAGCTTACTTTGGCCTCGTGTTAATCCCGTTGGTGCAGTGCTGGAATAGTTTGTTGTTAATTTGCCATATTGTGACCGACGGTCACATATGGCAAATTAGGTGCTACGAATAATGACAACAATCTTTTGGAGCACGCATGTCAACGGCATCAATCACACTACTTGATTCTCACTCACCCATTCCTCTAGAAAAGGGAAAAGCCTTATTAGGGTGTTTGCCGGAGTTTGCAGAAGATCCCTTAGCGTTCTTTAAGCGCTTAGCCGTTGCTTACCCAGAGGTCGTCGAATTTCGGCTGCCGATGACCAATGTTGCCCTCGTCACCAGTGCGGATCTTGCGCACCAGATTTTGGTAAAAGAAGCCAAACGATTCCGAAAAGCAGATAGGGATGTTGGCATCTTGGGTACGGTACTGGGGAATGGGCTGGTTACTAACAATGACTTTGACTCACACAAAACCCAGCGAAAACTCATACAACCGGGTTTTCATTTCCGGCGTATTCAATCTTATGCAGAGACCATGATTGACTATACCGACCGTTATGTTTCAGCTTGGAACGACAGCGGCACACGCGACATCAGCGACGATATGTTTAAGCTCACGCTGTTTATCGTATCCAAGACACTGTTCAACAACGACATGGAAGACATGGCTGACGGCGCTAATATCATTGGTGACGCCATGCACGTCGTACAAGACGTGTCCGACCAACGCTTTAATCAGGCTTTTCAGTTTCCTGACTGGGTTCCCACGCCCAACAATATACGTATTGGCAAGGCACGAAAAACACTTAGTCACGTCATTAACCAGATGATTGCAACACGAAAATTACCCGAGGGCGGATACCGAGACGACGGTGACTTGATGTCCATGCTGCTGCAAGCAAAATACGATGACGGGAGCGAGATGTCCGAGCAGCAAATCATGGATGAGCTGATCACGCTATTTGTGGCCGGACATGAAACCACCTCGAACGCCCTGACATGGACCTTCTATCTGTTAGCCAAGCACCCGGAAGTGCTCAAAAAGCTGCACACCGAACTTGATCAGGTCATGACAGGAAACACACCCAGCTTCGAATCATTAGACGCCTTAAAGTATACGGAAATGGTAATTAAAGAGTCGATGCGACTCTTCCCTCCTGCGTGGGTATTAAACGCGCGACAAGCAAATGAAGACATTGAGATTGGTGGCTATCTGTTCCCAAAAAGCAAAACGGTATTTATTGCGCCCTATGCGAATCATCATAACCCGCGTTATTTTGAAAACCCTGAGCATTTTGACCCAGAGCGGTTTACAGACGATAAAGAAAAGCTACTCCCCCGCTACGCCTATATGCCTTTTGGTGGCGGGCCCCGCGTATGTATTGGTAACTCCTTCGCGATGATGGAGGCCAAACTGATTCTCGCAACCATCGCCAAGCGCTATCATTTTTCACCGGTTGCGGACCAAAAACTGGAACCCCAAGCACAGATCACCTTATCAAACAAAGGGGGAATGCGGGTCAAAGTGAGTGCGCGAGATTAATCGTTATCCATTTATGCGCACATATGTAGAAAAAAGTTTCAGGCAAATTGGCTACCGCAGGGACTGCAGTAGCCTTTTTTTAATTTAATGCATCTAATCAAGCTTAAGATACAGAAGCCTTAGCGATATGGCTTTGCACTTTTTTTGCCACGGCGGGTTTCAAACGTTCTGTCAGCATGAGCCACTCTATTGAGCCTCGCAAACAATCGATAGCCGGTCGGGGCGAGATATCGAATGTTTTGTAGGTCTCCTGACAATCGTAGAATCCATAGCGCCCGACCACTTCATACACCAAATCACGGGTAAAAAGTGGCTTGATACCAATCAGTCGCGAAAACAACTCCACTATGGTCGCGAAAACCAAGGTAATAGAACGCGGTGTAGGGAGGTGTATCGGCTTGATTCCGGTAAGGGTTTTCAGCATCTGGCCTATCTCCACAACCGGCTTGTTCTCACCGCCGATAATATAGCGCTGCCGATTTGTTCCTTTGCTTAGCGCCGCGACATGCGCAGCAGCAACATCCCTTACATCTACCAGGTTTAAGCCCCCTTGGTAAGTCTGGCCAATACCATTTAACCAATCCATCACCAGTTGGTTTGACGGCGTTACCCGGTAATCGTGCGGGCCTAGAACAATAGCCGGGCACAGGACAATTAGTTCGATGTCGTATTCGCGAGATAACTGCTGAGCGACTTTTTCACTGCGCGTTTTAGCCACATAATAGGGGTTCTTCGCATCGTCATTCCAGTCCTGATTAGTACGCATACTATCCGGGTCGCTTGAAAACCCGATTGATGCGATCGAACTTGTATACACAATACGTTTAATTCCAGCCTCTTTTGCGGCGGCGAATATATTCTTACTACCCTCCACCGCCGGTGCGACGATTTCGTCGGCAGTTTTGGCGATAGTTTTATAGACTGCGGCCAAATGAATAATGCTGTCACAGCCCTGCGCGGCGGAAATTAAAGTATCCTGCGCCATCACGTCGCCGTAGCAAACCTCAATATCCAAGCCTTCAAGGCCTTGCATATCAGCGCCCTTTCGGACGAAGGCTTTTACCTGATGCCCTTTACCCAGCAGTTCACGAACCACATTTGCGCCGATATGCCCATTTGCCCCAGTAACCAGTACTTTCATCTTGATTCATCTCGCCTAAACTTTTTTGTTTCTAGCTCATCGCCCGAACTGTTACGGGCACGCCATTCAACGCCGCATTTCCGGTGCTGCTATCGTAGTAAAGATCATCGGTTAAATCATTTACACTGATGCCCCGCTGCCGCGCCGCAACCCCCAGTTTTACACCTTCACGCTGGTGCCCCCAACCATGTGGGATACTGATTACTCCCTGCATCATATCTTCGCTG
>JBFJVR010000043.1:0-11081 GCA_041624095.1 Oleiphilaceae bacterium | reverse complement strand
CGGCGGTACAACTGAAATCGCAATTATCTCCTTGAACGGTATTGTCTACGCAGACTCCGTAAAAGTGGGAGGTGATCGTTTTGATGAAGCGATCGTGACCTATGTTCGGCGCAATTATGGCAGCCTGATTGGCGATGCAACGGCTGAACGAATCAAGCAGGAAATTGGCTGTGCCTACGAAGGTCTTGAACTGCGCGAAATTGATGTGCGTGGGCGCAATCTGGCCGAAGGTGTGCCACGTGGTTTTACCTTGAATAGTGAAGAGATTCTAGAAGCGCTTCAGGAGTCCTTAGCGCAGATTGTTCAGGCTGTTAAGGGTGCCTTGGAGCAGTCCCCCCCCGAGCTGGCGTCTGATATTGCGGAACGCGGTATTGTACTGACGGGTGGAGGCTCATTATTACGTGGGCTGGACCGCTTACTCAGCGAGGAAACCGGCTTGCCAGTTATTGTGGCTGAAGACCCGTTAACCTGCGTTGCCAGAGGCGGTGGTAAGGCGCTTGAACTAATCGACAGGCGTGCGGACGGATTGTTCCCGATAGATTAAGCCGTGATAGAAGAAACCTCCGGTTTCTTCTGCTGCTTGATAAGCTTGCGGGCGCAGTGAGCAAGTCACTTGCCTGCAATCTGACATTCTGAGGAGCTCCTTATTAAAACCATATTTGTTCAGGGTCCTTATCTAGGCTATCGCCTGACAATGGCCGTTATTCTTTCCCTCTCATTGTTGCTTATTGACGTCAAGTTTAGCCAGCTGAACCCGGTGAGACAGGTCTTAAGTACCGCGCTCACGCCGATTCAATGGCTGAGTGACATTCCTAATGACCTTGCAAGTGGTGTTACCTTCCTTTTTACCAGTAGAGCTTCTTTGGAAGAAGAGCTCGACCTGATGCGCGCGCGTATGCTGGTGTTGGAGCGTAAATCACAAAAACTTGCTTCGGTTACAGCCGAGTTAAATCGTTTGCGTGAGCTGTTGAACGCGTCACGTCTGCTTGATGAAGGCGTCGTCGTGACAGAGTTGATCGGCGCTAGTCCGGACCCGGATAACCAATATATAACGATAGATAAAGGGTTGGCTGCGGGCGTTTACGTGGGGCAGGCAGTGCTCGATGCAGAAGGGTTGATGGGGCAGGTGATCGAGGTGAGCGAATTTAGTAGTCGAGTGTTGTTGATTTCAGATAACCGGCATGCCGTTCCCGTTCAGGTGAATAGAAATGGCGTGCGGGCAATTGCTTACGGCGTGGGTTCTCTTAGTCATTTGGAGTTGGGTAATGTGCCAGATACCGCCGATATTCAGGTGGGGGATCTTTTGGTTAGCTCTGGTCTGGGGGGGCGTTTCCCCAAGGGCTATCCGGTGGCAAGCGTTAGCTCGATCGAGCGGGACCCCGGTGAGCCTTTTGCGCGGGTGCGCGTCGCACCGCAGGCGCTGTTGAATCGCAGCCGTCTGTTGCTGCTGGTGTTTCAGGAGCAAGCTGAGTCAGGCGGTGCGTCAGACCAGACGGCCCCTGAAGACGAGAGTGCTGCGTCAGTGGAGGCAGATAACTAATGGTTGCCTATGCTTTTAGTTGGTTGTCCTTAGTGATTACCTTTATTCTCGCAGCCACGCTGGAAATGCTAAGCCTGCCCGATATGCTCAATTCGTTCCGTCCTGAGTGGCTCGTTTTAACTCTGGTTTACTGGTTGCTTCGCTATCCCGAGAGGGTGGGAATGGCTGCTGCGGTTGTCGCGGGCCTGGTAATGGACGTGATGGCCGGCAGTTACTTTGGTATTCATATGCTGGCGATGAGCGTAATCAGCTATCTGGTCTTAGCAATGCAGCAGCGCCTAAAGATGTTTCCGGTGGTGCAGCAATCTATAGTGGTGTTTTTTATAGTGGGCATTGAGCTTATGGTGGTTTACAGCCTGCGTTCTGCCTTAAGCGTTGTTGATAGTGGCTTGGACTATCTGTGGCAAGCGCTTGCCAGTGCCATGTTCTGGCCGGTGATCCTTGTTTTATATGATCGTCTGGTTTTTGCGTTAAGGTGATTTCATTGTGAACTTAGTACTGGCCTCTGCATCCCCTCGTCGTCGAGAGTTATTGTCGGTCTTGGGTTTTTCATTTGATGTTTTGCCTGCGGATATTGATGAAACGCCCCTCGACCACGAGGGTGCAAGCGAGTATCTGGTGCGCATGGCTTCTTCGAAGGCGCGAGCTGCAAAGCGCTTAATGCCCGCGATTAACTGCTCTACGCTGATACTGGCTTCCGATACGAGTGTAGTGGTCGACGGCTGTGTGCTGGGCAAACCTCAGGATAAATCAGATTTTTTTCGCATGATGCGTATGCTGTCAGGGCGCACCCATCAAGTAATGACTAGCGTATATGGTTTGTCCATAGATCCCTTACGCGCTCTTGATGAACAGCTCGAAGGGTGTGTTGTCAGCACTGAGGTAAGTTTTAAGACGCTCTCTGATATTGAAATTGAAGCCTACTGGGGGAGCGGAGAGCCTCTAGATAAGGCCGGAGGTTATGGTATTCAGGGCAAGGGCGCGATGTTTGTTGAGGGTATTCAAGGCAGTTACAGCAACGTCGTGGGTTTACCCTTAAAGGAAACGGGCGAATTGTTGCAGGGTTTTGGTTTTGATATATGGGCAGCCGGCAAATAAGCTCTTTTAGTTTGCGCGTATCGGGGCAACGGCCCAAAGCGGAAAGTATTCGACAGGAATGTGTGTATGAGTGAAGATTTACTGATTAACGTAACGCCGGTAGAAACGCGCGTGGCGGTGGTCGAAAACGGTATGCTTCAGGAAGTTTACATCGAGCGTACGAGTCGACGGGGCTTGGTAGGAAACATCTACAAGGGCAAGGTTGTCCGTGTACTGCCAGGGATGGAAGCCGCCTTTGTGGACATCGGTTTGGAGCGGGCGGCATTTATCCACGTATCTGATATTCAGTTAGATTTAGGTGAAGCCACCGAAACAGACAAAAAACCTACACAGGACATCGCGCTGCTGTTGCGCGAAGGGCAATCGCTCGTCGTTCAGGTAATTAAAGATCCGATCGGAACAAAAGGTGCTCGCCTGACGACACAGTTGTCGGTAGCCAGCCGTTATCTGGTGTATATGCCCGGCGGTGATCGCATAGGAATATCACAGCGTATCGAAGACGAAGCAGAGCGGGAGCGTCTTAAGTCCCTGGTGCAACAATGCCACGAAGACAACGGCGACGTCGTTCAAGCTAGCGGATTTATTGTCCGTACCGCGGCAGAAGGAGCGGGTGAGGATGAGTTCATGGCCGATATCAAATTTTTGGCCCGGTTATGGACCAAGCTTGAACAGCGAATCAGGGAATACACGGAGCCAGCCGTCATTTATCAGGATCTACCGCTTTATACGCGCGCGATTCGCGACCTGGTAAAACCTCAGACAGAGAAGATCCGCATTGACTCACGAGAGAGTTATCAAAGAGTTAAGGAGTTTGCGGAAAACTTTCTGATCGATGTCAGCGATC
The DNA here is from genome assembly GCA_041624095.1 of Oleiphilaceae bacterium. Taxonomy (GTDB): domain Bacteria; phylum Pseudomonadota; class Gammaproteobacteria; order Pseudomonadales; family Oleiphilaceae; genus PZPK01. The sequence continues at coordinate 7,599 of JBFJVR010000043.1, read as the reverse complement.
GTCTGGAATATTACCCCGGCGAGCGGCCTATATTTGATCTCTACAATATAGACGACGAAATCCAGAAGGCTTTGGGGCGTAAAGTGCAGTTAAAGTCCGGGGGTTACCTGATTATTGACCAAACGGAAGCGATGACGACCATCGATGTCAATACCGGGGCATTCGTCGGCCATCGTAACCTCGAAGAAACTATCTTTAAAACCAACCTTGAAGCCGCACGCACCATAGGCAGGCAACTGCGCTTGCGAAACCTCGGTGGCATCATCATTCTCGACTTCATTGACATGGAAGATGAGGAGCATCAGCGTCAGGTACTGCGCATGCTCGAGAAGATGCTGGAACGAGACCATGCACGCACTACCATCAGCTGTGTATCGGAGCTGGGCTTAGTGGAGATGACTCGCAAGCGAACCACAGAGAGCCTCGGGCAGACGCTCTGTGAGCCTTGTTCTGTCTGCGAAGGAACCGGCTACCTGAAAACAGCTGAAACAGTGTGCTATGAAATCATGCGCGAGATACTGCGGGTAAATCGTGCCTACGACGCTTCTGTCTATCTGGTGATGGCTTCTCAAAGCGTGATCGATCGTTTACTCGATGAAGAGTCGGATAATGTCGCGGACTTGGAAACCTTCATCAGCAAACAGATCAAGTTTCAGGTCGAAGTCATGTACAATCAAGGTCAATACGACGTGGTTCTTATTTAAACAGAACCCGAAGAAAACTGGGACGGAAGAATTTTGAACCGGGCATACCGAATATTAGCGTTTAATGCGCGCTGGGTATCGATGCTTGTACTGAGTGTAGTGCTGGTCTATGCCGTAAGCGGACGTATTGCGACTTTAGTGCTGCCCGATTACAAAGCAGATCTCGAACATTATTTGTCGCAACAGAGCGGCTATGATGTGCGGATAGCGGCATTAAAGGGTCGCTGGATAGGCTTTGACCCCGTACTTAGTATCGAAAATATCAGCCTTAACGGCTTCGAAAATGCACGCGTAGGAACTGCCAGCGTGCGTATCGCCATACTGCGCAGCCTGCTTAGCCGTTCTCTCCGTTTTAACGCGATCTACATAGACGACAGCCATTTATCGTTTGAACAGATGCCTGATGGTCAGTGGCAGATCGCAGGGCTTGAACTGTCTGCGGGCACATCACCTGAGCCTGATACGTCGCTATTGGCCTTGCTCGACGAAGCCAGTATCTCGCTTACCGAAACCAATCTAACACTAAAATCCAGCGGCGGTAAACTCGTCGATTGGCGCCTGCCCTCGGTCGCGATCAACTACCGCGGTGACGAGCTATTTGCCAGCGGGCAAGTCATGCAACCGGGTGGGCTGCAAACCTTATTGAGTTTTTCTTTGCATGGCTTGGGCGTGCTTTCACCCACAACCTTGAATGGCACGATGTACCTTGAGGCGAGATCGACGGAGTTTTTTGATGAACTGCTGAAGGTGTACGAGTGGGAAAACATGTCGGTGCAGAACATTGATGCCAGTGGGCGCGCATGGTTGGATTTCAAAGGCCTGGGTATTGAACGCATTCAGGCAGACTTGCAGATGCGAGAAATGAATTGGAAAGTCGCCGAAAAATCATTGCCGCCGTTCCAGAATGTCGCAGGACAGTTCGTTTGGCAGAAAAATGAGCAGCAAAATCGCTTGAGTATTCATCATTTGAGCATGAGCTGGGGTGAACGGGATTGCAAACCGGTGAATGTCAGTATCGACTTCGGGGCGAAGCAGGCGACATCAATATATGCTGACGTATTGGACGCTGAATGTATTGGGAGTCTTGCAGTAGCGACCGGGATGGCATCGCCGGATTTAGAGGCGCGCTTGGAAGTGAGTGAACCGAAAGGCTTTTTAAGGCATGCCAATATCGACATTCCCGGCACTGGGAACACACCCGACTTCAAATTTGAAGCGGAGCTGCATAATGTGAGTATATCAGCCTACGACGGCACTCCCTCAGGCGAAGGGATAAGCGGCTATATCTTCGCCGATGGTGAGGGTGGAGAAGTGTTGTTTAGAAGCAGGCATTTTGCCTTGGGATTTCCCGAGCTGTTTCTTGACCCCTGGGAAATGGCATTGGCTGAAGGTTCTGTTTCGTGGTCTCTGCAAGGAGAAGATGTCACCGTTTTTTCGAACGGCCTGCGTCTTTATATGTCCGATGACAGCGCTGTATTTGGTGACTTTGAACTACGTTTGAACCCTGATGATCAGGAAGATTATTTAAGCCTGGCGATTGCGGTGCAAGATATCCCCTTTGAACGTGTACCGGATTTCGTACCGTTTTACGCTGTTGGTAAAGACCTGCACGATTGGCTAGGTGAATCCCTCGTAGCGGGCTCTGTTACCGAGGGAGTGTATTATGGGTACGGTAGTACCGAAGATTGGAGTGGGGATAATAGTTTCACCTCAAGTTTTTACATGAAGGCGCGTGACGGTGAGCTTAAATATGACCGCGAGTGGCCACATCTTGAGCAGCTCAGTGCCAATATATTTATGCAGAATGAGGCATTATTGATAGAAGCGGACGAGGCACAGATTCATGGCACTCCTTTGCAAGGACTTACCGGGGTAATGCCCAAGGAACAGCAAGGGCAAGGGCAGACATTGTTGTTGTCGGCGAAAGTTAATGCGGGGCCACCCGAACTTACGTACTGGATGAAAGAGTCACCGATTGCAGACAATACCCGAGCGATCGCTGAACAAATAGAGCTTCGTGGAAGCGTGATGGTCGATTTACAAGTTAGCGTACCGATGCTCGCAGGTGAGGATATCGGCTATAAAGTGACTGCCGGCCTCAATGGAATAGATGTTTACCACCTTCCTTCAGAGCTGCTTTTTGAACAGGTTAAGGGGGCTTTAGTGGTCGATTCTGAGCGAGGACTGGTGGCGAAAAAGATTAGTAGCCGCTTGTTCGGTGAACAAAGTAGTTTGGATATCCACTCGCGTAGTTTAACGACAGCTCAGCCCGCGCCCCGAGAATCTTCGCATTTTGCACAGTGGACAAACCAGATGCAGGCGAAGGCAAATAAACAAGAGAAAGTACAGGAGCATCATCTCGTATTACGTGGTGGTGCACCGGTAAATGCATTGTTGAAACACTTTAATGTAGATGAGGTCAAAGGCCTAAGTGGGCGACTGCCGTATCGGGTTGAATTGGTTCTACCCGAAAATGATACCGACCCTTATCTTACCTTGAAGTCCGACATGAAAGGTGTCGCTAGAAATTGGCCGCAACCTTACGGTAAGAGCGTGGACCAGCGGGAGCAACTTGATGCACGGGTGCTGATTAAGCCAGATCAGTTGTTTGTCGACCTTAAACTAAGCTCCGAAAATGCCCCTGAGGTTGATGGCGAGTTTCTGTTCATTGATAAGGAATTTTCGTTTGGCCAGTTACTGTTGGGCGGCGTCAAGCCAACTAAGACGCACGCAAAGGGGCTGGGCGTTGTCGGAACGTTTGATGTTTTAGAGCTCGAGCCGTGGCTGAGTTATTTTGACATTGGCAGTGACAAAAGCGCCGGTTTGGAGGCGAGCCTGCTGGAAAGCCTTGAGTTAAGTGCAGCTAATCTGCTTGTATCCGAGCAGTCGTTTAGAAATGTGCATGCGCGTGTCGCCCAGGTTGGTGATGCTTGGGATGTTCAGTTGGGCGGTGATGATATTGCAGGCGTTTTGCGTTTTCCAAACGGCAATGCACCCATAAACGTTGATCTAAAACATCTTAATTTGACGCTGTCGGAAACTGACACCGAGCAAGCGAAAGACGAGGAGATCGATCCAAGGCGCTTTCCTGAGTTGGGCTTCAAAACCGACATGCTTCGAATCAATGCTGAACCCTATGGCGCTTGGAGTAGCCGCCTGGAACCCGTTGATCAGGGGGTGATATTTAGAGACGTGAAAGGCCAGATAGGCAAGACACGTATCGACGGTCAATTAAACTGGCAACAGCGAGAAGCTGGCGCAAATACCTTGCTCACACTCGACCTTGTTGGCGAAGATGTTGAGCAGTTGCTGTCGACTTTTGGTTGGGGTGGGGCCATTACGAGTAGCAACTTTAAGTCAAGCTTGGCCTTGGTTTGGCCAAGTAAACCCCAAGACTTTGACTTGGCAATGTTGTCAGGAAAAGTCGATATATCGATGAACGATGGTTTTTTGAAAACCTCCGACCAGAAGACCGGCGCCTTGCGCTTGCTGGGAATATTCAATGCCGAAGCGATCGGGCGGCGCTTAAAACTGGATTTTTCCGATTTGTATAAGAGCGGTGTTGGCTACGACACCTTGAGTGTCGGGGCGGTAATAGATCAGGGTCGTTTGAGTTTAAAAACGCCGTTGTTAATTGAAGGGCCGTCGAGCAAGTACAAAATTGAAGGCGAGGCTGATCTCGCCAAAAAAACCTTGAACATGAAGATGAACGTTGAGTTTCCCCTCGCGCAGAATGTACCTTTGGCGGCACTTTTACTCGGAGCGCCGCAAGTGGGCGGCGCGGTCTGGCTAGTCGATAAGTTACTGGGTGAACCCTTGTCGCAAATTACTTCTGCGCGTTTTAATATTACCGGCCCATGGGCTGAGCCTAAAATCGAGCAGGGGAAGCCAGTCAAGGCGAAGTAGTCTGTTACGCTTAGCTAAATTTCGGGAGGAAGGCGATGAACGACATAAGCTTGAACGTTGCTGCCGTGCAGCTAGTGAGTGGACTGGACCCGGATGTTAATCTCGAACGCATAGATTCGCTTTTGTCGCGCCTCCTTGAGCAGCATGAAGTGGAGCTGGTTGTGTTGCCCGAAAATGCCTTGTGCTTTGATGCTGCGGGTTATAAAACACTGGCAGATAATTGGCGACATTACGTCTCTTTGCTTGCGGCAATCTGCAAAAAATACGGAATCTATCTAGTTGCTGGTTCCATACCGGTCAATCAGCGGCCTGATGGTCAGGCAATCTCAGGTCGATATCGCAGCGCCTGCCATGTTATTAGTCCCCAGAGTGAGGTCTTAGGGCGTTACGACAAAGTCCACTTGTTCGACGTGGACGTTGGTGATGCTCAGGGTGTCTATCGTGAGTCCGACACCTTCGAAGCAGGAGAAGAGCTTGCAGTGCTCGACATCGAAGGTTTCAGTCTGGGCCTTTCTATTTGCTATGACCTGCGATTTCCCGAATTGTTTACCCGTTTGGTAGGAGCGGGGAGCAATATAATTGCCTTACCAGCGGCCTTCACAGCCAAGACAGGAGAAGCTCATTGGGAGCCTCTGTTGCGTGCGCGCGCGATCGAAACCCAGAGCTATGTCATTGCCGCCAATCAGGGCGGAGTGCATAGTGCTAAACGAACAACCTGGGGGCACAGTATGATCATTGACCCATGGGGGCGAGTGGTGTCTGAGTGTGCCGATAGCGGCGAGGGCTTTTGTGTCGCCAGGCTTTCACTTAACGACGTGCTTGAGACCCGGCATAACATGCCACTGCAAGCACACCGCCGGCTTTAGCCCCCGTTTAGTATTCAGTCGTCTTTGTTGCGCATCATAAAATAGCCAACCATGGTGGCTAATCTGCGAGGGCTAAAGCGAACCGAAAAGGCGAGCAGTGTATTAAACCAGCCGGTGATCACGCTACTGCGCCCCCTGGCCGATTTGCTAATAGCGATACGCACGACATCGCGGGCTTCTTTAATTGTCAGTTTATGAAAGAAGGTGAATTTCTGGCCCGATACCTCAAAAAACTCGGTACGCGTGATGCCCGGGGATACCACTGTGCAGTGCACATTGCTATGTCTGATCTCATAGTTGAGTGCTTCACCATAGGCTAATACAAAGGCTTTGGTGGCGCCATAAGAGGCATATAAGGGTGTGGGTTGGTAAGCAGTAGTAGATGCGATTTGTATTATGTGGCCAAAGTTACGCTGCTGCATAGGCTTAACGTAGAGTTTGGTCAATTGAACGAGTGTGTGTATGTTCAGTTGGATCATCTCTAGTTCGCGCTGCCAGTCAAGCTCATCAAACTTCCCGAAAAGCCCAAAGCCTGCATTGTTGACCAGAATGTCAACGTCAATATGCTGCTCCTGTGTCGTGTTAAACAGGCTCAGCGCAGCCTCAGGTTTGCTTAAATCGAGCGCCACAACCTGCACTCTGATTCCGAATTCTTCGCTTAACTGACGTTTTAAATCGTTTAGCCGTTCAGTGCGCCTTGCGACTAACACCAAGTTGCACCCCAGTTTGGCAAATTGCTGAGCAAACTCGGCTCCGATGCCACTTGATGCGCCGGTGATCAAGGCAGTTTTGCCATGAAACTTATCCAGTTTGCTCATGTTTTAAAGGCCTTTCAGGTACTGGAACAGCTTTTTAGCTGCGCCGGTGTTTTTGTTATTACTGACGTCTTTTTTGGCGTTGCGCACCAGTTGCCGAAGATGTTGCACATCGACGTGATCGTGGGCTTCTATAAAGTCGCTGAGTGCGTCGTTGCCTTCATCTATAAGGCGTGTTCGCCATGCTTCGAGCTGATGAAACTGCTGCGCATAGGCTTTGCTGGAAGAGTCAAAGAGGTCAACCGCTGCCTGTATGGCCTCGTGGTCGGAATCGCGCATGAGTTTACCGATAAACTGCATTTGGCGCCGCTTGCCTTCTCGCTGATTAATCTTATTGTATACCTCGATAGCGTAAGCCAGTTCTTCGCTAATCGGTACTTCTTTCAGTTGTGCGGGTTTTAACTCGGTAAGGGTTTTGCCGAGCGCCTGCAGTGCTTCCATTTCACGTTTAATCTGGCTTTTACTTTTACCTTCTTCGAATTCTTCTTCAGCGTGAAACTCTTCTGACATTCGCAGACTCCCAAAGTAGTGCATGCATAAATAATTAGTGTATGGGGTGGCTGTTTGTTTCGTGTCAGGCTCGCAGCTTATGCAAAAGCAAGCGTAGCCAAACCAAGAAAGGAGACAAAGCCGACCACGTCGGTAATGGTGGTAAGGATAACACCTCCGGCAAGGGCAGGGTCAATATTCCTCGATTTCAGAAAAATGGGCAGGACGGTGCCGACAACCGCGGCGACAACCAGGTTGATTAACATGGCTGCGGCGATTACGAGCCCGATAATCCAGTCCTGAAACCAAAGTACCGCAGCGGCGGCTACGACGATTGCCCATAAAAAACCGTTTAGTACTGCCACAACAAACTCTCGGTTTAATAGCCAGTTGAGGTTTGTACGGCTGATCTGACCAACCGCCATCGCGCGAATGACCAGTGTCAGGGTTTGACTGCCGGCGATACCGCCCATGCTAGCGACAATGGGCATTAGTACTGCCAGCGCGACGACTTTTTGGATCGTGTCCTCAAACATCCCGATAACGGCGGCAGCAATAAAAGCGGTTAACAAATTAATTCCCAGCCAAACTGCCCGGCGTTTGGCGGTTTGCCGCACAGGTGCAAAGGTGTCGGCCTCTTCGTCCAGCCCCGCCATGCTCATTAACGAGTGTTCGGCATCTTCCCGAATAACGTCGACCACGTCATCAATGGTGATACGCCCAAGCAAGTAGCCGTCTTTGTTAACCACCGGCGCGGAGACCAGATCCTGCCTCTCAAATAGCTTTGCCACCTCGATATCCTGAGTTGCAACATCAATG